>CAYUYB010000283.1:0-3890 GCA_964449025.1 uncultured Desulfobacteraceae bacterium | reverse complement strand
AAAGAGGTGACCCTGTCTGCCATATCTGCCGTAATGAAGACAGATCATAGTGGTCATTCGGCTGATAGCCTTCACTCTTGAGCAGATTTATATAAGTTGCGCTGCAGCCAAACAAGGTTACCTTTTCATCCTGTATTAACTTCCAAACATTACCTATATCAGGATAGTTAGGATTCCCGTCAAAGAGTATAATTTTGTTTCCGGTAGCAAGAGAACTTAACATCCAGTTCCACATCATCCAGCTGCAAGTGGTAATAAAGAAATGGACATCATCTTTTCCAAGATCAGAATGAATTATCAATTCTTTCAAATGGTTGATCAAAATACCACCAGCACCTTGGACCATACATTTCGGTTTACCCGTGGTCCCTGATGAAAACATAATAAAGACCGGGTGGTCGAAGGGTAACTGCTCGAATTGGATCTCAGGCGCTTCAGAATCGGATAAAAAATCCTCAAAAAGAATGGAGTCCGGAACAATACTGATATCCGGATTATCATTGGCATAAGTGCTTACTATGACCTTTTCGATGGAAGGTATCTCCTTAACGATTTTACTGACATTTGCCAAAGAATCGAAGGTTCTACCTTTATAGAAGTATCCATCAACCGTAAACAGGAATTTCGGTTTGACTTGTCCAAAGCGATCCACGACTCCGCTAGGGCCAATATCTGTGGCGCACGAAGTCCATATAGCACCGATGCTTGTCGTGGCAAGCATTGCAATAGCTGTCTCCATCATATTAGGCATATACGCTGCGATACGATCTCCTGCCCCCACACCCGCCTCTCTCATAGATTCTGCCAGCCTTGCTACAGTATTGCTCAGCTCGGCATAACTCATTTTCGCAGACCTTTCCTGTTCGCCTTTAAATATAAAAGCTGTACGATCATCTCTATATCTCAAAAGATTTTCTGCAAAATTCAACATAGCACCGTCGAACCATTTAGCACCAGGCATCTTTTTAGGATCATCTACGACCTTCTTTTTGTCATATCCAACAGATGCCCTAATTTCTACAAAATCCCATACCGCTGTCCAGAAATCTGAAATGCTATCGACAGACCATTGATAGAGATCGCCATAAGATTCAAATTTCTTTTCAAATCTTCTATTCACGAACTCCATAAACTTCGTCATGCGGGCATTATTAATCTGCGTATCCGATGGCTTCCAGAGAGGTGATTTCATGATAACTCCTTTAATTCTAATAATTTATTAACGCGCAAAAGAAACTATATTGGCGACTAGCCTTGTGTCAAGGAAAAAATAAAGCACCCTGCGCTAAACCGCGGGGCATTATGGCAAAGGCAAGTGAAGGACATCAAAAGATCTAGATCAGATGGACCTGGAAATTCGAACATTATCTTAGTATGGCCCTGCAATTCAGTGCGATTGATGATCGACAAAACCTGATTGATATGTTTATATTATAATAATATCTGGTCTGGATTTGGAACATCCCGTCAATATCGGCGAGTAATTACCAATGGGTAAGATCAAAAATGCGGTTGTGCTTTCCAGCGGAGGCATTGATTCCACCACGGCAATGGCTGTTGCCAGAGATAGGGGATTCACCCTCTACAGCCTTTCTTTTTACTATGGACAACGTCACGCATACGAGCTAGAGGCGGCTGAGTCCATTGCAAGCTATTTTAAGGTTGCGAAACACCTTGTGATAAAGGCTGACCTTCGCGTAATCGGCGGGTCCGCCCTTACCGCGAATATCGATGTCCCCAAGTCAAGGGATCAAAGGGTTATTTCATCCCGAATCCCTTCTACCTATGTCCCTGCCAGAAATACCATTTTTCTATCCTATGCCCTGGCCTGGGCCGAAGTGATCGGCTCTTCCCATATCTTCATAGGGGTCAATATAGTTGATTACAGTGGGTACCCGGATTGCCGGCCGGAGTATATAAAGGCATTCCAGCAGATGGCAAACCTGGCGACCAAGGCCGGGGTTGAACGCAAGACACCTATCAATATCGAGGCCCCGTTTTTACATATGAGCAAGGCGCAGATAATAAGATTAGGAATCAGCTTAGGTGTCGACTATTCCTTAACCCACAGTTGTTATGACCCTTCCCCGGAAGGCCTCGCATGTGGGGTCTGTGACAGCTGTCTTATCAGGAAAAAGGGCTTCCAGGAGGCTGGGGTGCCAGACCCCACAAGGTATGTAAAGAATTGAAATTATATGGTCAAGCGGGAAGAAACCGCTCTTTTACGGCATCCAGGGCCTTTCGCCCACTCAGGGTTGATATACGACATTGAGCTGCCCCAGCTCTCGCCCTGGCCACATAAGAAGATACCAGCCGCCCCCTCGCAAGGCCTTTAAGAAATCTTCTTTTAGATTAGACAAAAATAGATTATTTTAAACCCATGATTTATTATTATTGCTATATGTAACTTTTTTCATATATAAGACGTCTTATAATTTATCACAGTAAAGGAAATTCGGGGACCTCTATACATAGAAAACCCGGAAAACCACTTGACATATCAGTAAAAAGACAAGAATAAGAGAAAAATTATAATGCGATAGCTGGTGTCAGGTCAGGACCTCCTGCGTTGTTTCAATCCTTTCCTGACACCATTTATATTAAGGTATATGTTATAACTCTATGACTCGGCATCTATCAAGGACGCATCAATGAGCGAGATTTGGAAAAGGAGGGCTGGATCCATATCTTTTAACATATTGACTATTATTCGACACGAAAGGCTGTTTTAATATTAAACAAAAATAACCTTTAATGTATTATATTATTTTTTATTTTGGATAAATATAATAGTTGACTAATTTTCATGTATTGTGGTTGTCTGAGGATCCATGGATGTTTAAATAAAAACCGCAATCAGCGCGTGTAAGTCCGGTCAAGGAACAGTCAAGATTATCTAAAAAATTAATTTCACAGATGAGGACGGAAATACCCAAAAAGGATTAATTAAAGTTGTTAAGATTAAGGATAATAGCATGAAAAAAAAGATTTTGATAATAGTTGGGATTATTTTTATTCTTTTTCTCGGGTGGCGTATTGTCACTTTGTCCACCAATTCCCAAGAGCCATGGGCCCCCGGGCGCGGCCACGGACCGGGAGAAGGGCAGACGGTTGCCGTTGAAGTATTTAACGTAAGCATTAAGCCTATGAAAGAAATCCGGGAATTTACCGGCACGGTGAATCCCCTCTATCGTTATATCATCTCACCCAAGGTTTCCGGCAGGGTGGTTGAAATCACCAAGAGGATAGGAGACTGGGTAGACAAGGGAGAGATTATCGCCCGCATTGACGATGCCGAGTATCAACAGGCGGTGCTTGAAGCTGAGGCAAACCTTAAGATATCCAAGGCCTCATTTAACGAGGCTGAAAGCCAATTCGAACTAGCAAGGCAGGAACTGGAGAGAGTGCGTTCTCTTCAGGAAAAAGGAATTGCTTCTTCATCCGAGCTGGACACCGCTGAAACCCAATATTCGGCCCAGCAATCGCGCCTTGAACTAGCCAGGGCCCAGATTGATCAAAGGGAGGCGGCCCTCAAATCCGCAAGAATTCGCCTGGAATATACAGTCCTTGCCGCGACAGAACCGGGTTTTATCGGAGAGAGATATGTAGATGAAGGAAACCTTCTTTCTGCTAATTCTCCTCTCATCTCAGTGGTTGGCATCGAAAGTGTCATTGTCGAGGCAACCATCATCGAGAAGGATTACGCCCGTATCAGGATCGGTCAATCTGCAGAATTGCAGGTGGATGCATTCCCTGAAACCATATTTACCGGCAAGGTAGCTCGTATTGCCCCTGTCCTTGAAGAGGCATCAAGGGTAGCAAAGATGGAAGCAGAATTCGAGAATAAGGAGCGACTCTTGAAACCAGGTATGTTTGCCAGAGTAAGTGTC
>CAYUYB010000282.1:0-3897 GCA_964449025.1 uncultured Desulfobacteraceae bacterium | reverse complement strand
TTATCCTCCTTACACTTATATCCTACGACGGAAAGCATTCCCAATCAAAGGGAAAAAGAATTATCCTGAGTCCGGAACTGATGGATGTAGATTCAGTAAGTAAGAAACTTTCAAGGCATTTGGAAAAGATGCAATCAATTGTTGGTGAAGCAAGACATAAAAGAGAATATGGAACAAAGACAAAAATCGAAGAAGAGAATTTGCTTACAAACTGGAGTTTAATACAAGCGGATATGGACAAGGTTATAAACATAATCGAGCGAGAAAAGAAAAAATTAAAGGCGTTTGGTTCTGCTGCAGGATTAAGAAGAGCAGAAGAAGCTATAGAGAAAATAAAGCGTGGGCAAGAAGAAAAGACTAAGTTCTTGAAAGACATGGATTTTCAGTCTTTAAATAAGGAATTGGAAAAAGTTTTAGAACTTCCATCCATCCCTTTTAGTAGAGATGTTTTTGAAGATGAAAAAGGAATAGAGAGAATAGAGCCTTTTAGTAATTTAAGCGAACAAAATTCCCCAATGGTAACTGCTTCTTCTGTTACCCTTGAGGCAGAAATGCCTGAGTCTGAGGACACTTTGTCATCAATTTGCGCGGAAATCACTCCTGAGATAAAAAAGAAAGCAGAAGAGTTGGATAATAACCCTATAAAGATTTTTAATTTTGCAAAGAATGGTATTAAGTATGTACCGTATTACGGTTTAATGAAGGGTTCAGAAGGTGTCTTATATGAATCGTCTGGTAATGATTGCGATAAGTCAGGATTTTTAATTGCGCTCCTTCGTGCTTCGGGGATACCAGCCAGATTCGTAAGGGGGACAATAACTCTTGATGTCGATAGAGCGGTTGAACACTTTGGTGGTAACAATGCGCATGATGTTTTCGTCCTTCTTTCGAAAAGTATTATTCCTTTTGAGCCAGTAATTGAAAATGGCGAAATAATCAAATTTAAAATAGAATGGACCTGGGTAAAGGCTCTCATTCCATACCAACGTTATGGAGGTTCTCTGGAAGACCAAAAAGGTAAGGTATGGATCGAACTATTTCCTTCTCTTGAGAAAAAAAATATTGAACCTGGACTTAATATACCTGCTTTTATCAATTTCGATGCAATTGATTTCTTAAGGAATTATAAAAAAATTCACTCCGCTCCTTTTGATGATTATAAGGAAATCATAAAAAGAACTATCGAAGAACATTTCCCGGGCAAAACCTACGAAGATGCTTTAATGGGAATAAAGAGGAAAAGTGAAAGTTTTTCAATTCTTCCCCTTACTTCACCTGTAGAAGCAGATGTTAAAGGTACCTTTTCCGATCTTCCGGCATACCTAATATGGAAAATTAATATGGAAGTAGTGGGACTTACTGGAACAGATCCTTATGGTAAAAAATTACCGGATATATCTCTACTTGAAACTCACGTTTCAACTCCATCTATCTATTCAAGAAATTATTCGGTTGTCTGGGAACCATCTACCGCAACCGACCTTGAGATAGTAAAATACTACGGTAGTATTCTAAAGACACCTCCATACCTTATCAATGTGACTCCTATTTTAAGAATAAACGGTAAGAGGATAACGCATGGCATTGAAGGAGTTTATCCCGGACAGTATATTAACACAATATTTAAGGTAGTCGAGCCGTATTCTGAAAGACAATTCGAGTTTCAGCATAAAGGTGGTGTTGATTTCAGTTATTTCTTTAACCAGCAGCCGACAGACTTATATCTCACTAATCCGCCCGAGCATGATACTCTTCAACCCATAGAGAAAGAGTTATATGATGCCGGTGTGTGGTGGAGTATAAAAGCAAATAAAGATTTAAAAGAAATTGCTGCGAGTTTTAATCTATCTTGTGATAGGATTTATGGTTGTGGAATTGTAACCAGCAATGTAAATACGGTGGTTGTTAATGGCATTCCAGTAGAAATTACGTGGGAAGGACTTTTGATTGATATTTTCGATAATTACTCACAAAAGTTGGCTTTATATGATTATTATGGTACCGGTAATATGAAAGACTTTTTATTTCTTAAGTCTCTTCAGAGTTCTTATCTTGAAAATAGAGTATTCGAGGAGAAATTCGAAGTAGAAGCTATTTCAGCTTTAAAAAGCATAATGGTCGCGGAAAGTCTTGGAGTTCCAATCTACTACATTTCAAAAGCCGGAGCAGAGCCTTTTATCCTGCCAAAAGAAGGAACAATAACCGGCGGAGGAGGCATCAGGTCAGATATAAATGAAGATATCCCGGAAAACCTTTTAACCTCAAGCGATTTTCCCGAAAAGCCAATCAAACAGGTAATCGTTAAGGTAAAAGCTGGGGTTCAAAGAGAGGAAATTGAAAAGTTTGGTGAAGTTGTGGATTCTGATGGTCGGGGTGTGTACTTACTTGAAGTAGAAAATATAGAATCCATAGTTGACAACTTAAGTAGAAATGACGATATTGAGTGGGTGGAGAAAAATGCTAATTATAATGCAACTGCCGAAGTAATGGGGATCGCGCCGACTGATCCTTATTTCGCCGACCAATGGGCGATGAGAAAAGTACTGGCTCCCGCTGTTTGGGATTCCACAACCGGTGATTCAAGTGTTGTAATAGGTATTCTCGATACCGGTATTGATACAGCTCATGTGGAATTTAAAGGGAGAATTGTCGGAGGCTATGATTTTGTAAATGATGATCCTGTCGCCCATGATGATCAGGGGCATGGTACGATGGTTGCGGGGATAATTGGTGCGGAGGGTCAAAATGGAGTGGGTATTGCGGGCGTTGGATGGAAGCTTAAACTAATGCCGGTTAAAGTAATAGACGCGAACGGATTAGGTTCGGTTTGGACAGTCGGTAATGGAATAAGATATGCCGCCGACAATGGCGCGAAGGTGATAAATATGAGTCTTGGAAGCTATGAGAGTTTTTCATACGTATCCGAGGCTATTGATTACGCGGCTGATAAGGGTTGTATACTTGTCGCTTCTGCCGGGAACGATAATACCAATGAGAAAATATATCCGGCTGCTTATTCAAATGTTATAGCTGTTACTGCGACGGACAGATATGATAAGAAAGCGTTTTTTTCAAATCACGGAGATTATATATACTGCAGTGCACCCGGTGTTGAAGTATTTACCACTCATTTAGATAACAAGTACGGAATTTTCCACGGCACTTCTGCTGCCGCGCCTTTTGTTTCGGGTATGGTAGGGCTTCTTCTTTCGAGATATCCTACTCTTTCTCGTGAACAGGTTATGCAAGGCTTACAGTATTACTCAGATGATATAGGTGAAACCGGTTGGGATCCAAAATTCGGACATGGAAGGCTTAACGGATTTAAACTCCTCTTCGGAGATGTACCTTCTTATCTTGTTCTTTCCGGATGGCAGATAACAGGTGGAAACAACAACGGATATCCCGAAAAAGGAGAAACGTTTACTTTGAAGCCTATCGTAAAAAATGTCGGTATTTCAGATACTTTGAGGGGTGTTTATTGTGTTCTTACAACTGATGACTCACTTATCACCATTGTGGACGATATTTGCAGTATTGGCGATTTAAAACCCGGAGAAGTCCTGCAATCACCCGATGGATTCAGGGTCAGTTTCTCATCCGATATGGCAAGAGAATATATTTCTCGTTTTAATATGACCATAGAAGCGGAAGGGGGAGATGTATTTGCCGATGAATTAACTTTAAGAGAGGGAGATGTATTATCTTTATTAGATTTACCAAAGAGTTATAGAGATTATTTCAACGACCTCATAAATGCAGGATACGAGCTAATAGTACCTCAGCAGAAATTTAAGTATTACAGATGGTATGATATAGGTTTAATAGCCAGGAATCCGGGAACAGGTGACGCGGATATGATATTATTCAAGGAGCTTTTCGGTGGAGTAACGGTTG
>CAYUYB010000281.1:0-3899 GCA_964449025.1 uncultured Desulfobacteraceae bacterium | reverse complement strand
TGGGCTGATTTTCAAGGGTTTGCCCCGCCAGGACCCCTGGCAGGATGTGCCGTTGTGAACAGGAAAGGGTTTACCAAACCCTGGAAAATGAGGCCACGTCCACTGTACGCCATAGATGTTGTCTTGAAAAGGATGCCCGTGACCGCAGGGCTGTCCCTTTTCTTTGTTCCGGATCTCCCGGGCTGGTCATTTCAAGAAATTAAGGGTGGGGTGAGCACCCGAAAGTGAATGGGGAAAGAAACAGATTCTTTTTAAGTAATGTAGTCATGCTGGTTGAAAAGTTCTGTGAAAGGTGTTTATTATTAGGTCCAGGCAAAAGAGAGCAGGATGACTTCAAGCCCTGGCGTGTTAGTGTATTAATAGAATGAGGAGTTGAGGATGAATATTATCGTATGCGTTAAGAGGGTCCCGCAGATCCAGGATGTTGATCTGGAGGTCGACAGTTTAAAAAAGGATATACGCAAGGAGAACCTGTCTTATTTTATTAACGAGTGGGACAACTATGCCGTTGAAGAGGCGGTACGCCTGAAGGAAAGGGTTGGGGGCGCTGTTACCGCCATTACTGTCGGTAGTGAGGAGGACGAAGAGGTGCTCAGGAGATGCCTTGCCTTTGGCGCGGACAAGGCCATAAGGGTTGATCCGGGCCCGCTTGCCCTTGATTGCCACGTTATTTCGAGGATACTGTCCGAGGTTATAAAGGGGCTGGACTATGATCTTATCCTGACGGGGGTGCAGGCGGATGATCTGAACAGCGGTATGGTTGGGATAATGCTGGCCGAGCATCTTGGTATCGCCCATTCCGCAGTGGTAACCGATATTGAGGTTCTGGAAGGCAAGGCCGCCATCAGGGTTGAGCTGGAAGACGGCCTGGATGAGAGGGCAAGGATAGCGCTTCCCGCGTTACTCACCATCCAGACAGGCATTAATGAGCCGCGATACGTATCCATAATGGGGATAAGAAAGGCCTCCAGGAAGGAGCTGGACGTAAAAAGGGTAGACGAGCTTAACCTATCGCAGGATGACCTGACTCCGGGCACGGTTGTGGAGGAGGTCTTTTTGCCCCCTGAAACAGGAGGGGCTGAGATCCTGGAGGGAGATCCGTCCGCGATCGCCGATCAGATTATTGAAATCATAAAGGAGAAGGGGGTTATATAGATGGGCGAGATATTCGTGGTTGCTGAGCACAGGCAGGAAAGGCTGAGGGATATCACCGTGCAGATGCTCGGTAAGGCTGATAAACTTTGCCGGGAGCTTTCCCACACCCTGACGGCAGTATTGATAGGAGGAAAAGATGTCCCCTTTGTGAATGAACTCGCGGGAAGGGCCGACAGGGTCATTTTTGTGGAGGATGAACGGCTAAGGAATTTTGACCCCGATCAGTATAAGGGGATTCTCAATAATCTTATCCATGAACGCGGACCCCGTATCATCATGATGGGCCATACGGCCTGGGGCATGGACCTCGCCCCTGCCCTGGCCGTGATGAGCGGTTGGCCTGTTGCGTCGGACTGTGTGGATATCCTGGTGGAAGACGGGGACCTGAAGGTCATCCGACAGATATACAACGGTAAGGTTTTTTCAAAGGTTTCCTTCAGACAGTCAAAAGGGTATCTCATAACGGTTAGGGCGGGCGCGTTCCCGGTTAATGAGCCCGGGAGCCATCATGGTGAGGTGGAACGCCTGCCGATCCCTCTGGACTTGCCGGAGACACGCAGGGAGTTTCTGGAATTTGCGGAATCCGAAACAGGTGAAGTTGATATAACCCAGTCCGAGTTTCTGGTATCTGTTGGAAGGGGGATAGGAGAGGGGGAGAACATAGCGGAGATTAAGGAATTAGCCGATCTGATGGGAGGTCAGATCTCTTGCTCCAGGCCCGTGGTGGATAAGAACTGGCTCCCCAAATACCACCAGGTAGGGACCTCCGGCAAGACTGTAAGGCCCAAGGTCTATTTTGCCCTTGGAATAAGCGGCGCGTTTCAGCATGTTGCCGGTATTGGGGGCGCCGGCACAATAATCGCCGTAAACAAGGACAAAAAGGCCCCCATTTTCAGGGTAGCGGATTACGCCGTTGTTGATGATCTTTTTAGGATCGTAACGGCGCTTAAAGAAAGATTCAGTTAGATTTTTGCTTTATTCTGCGCTCGAAATCCTTAATGAGCCACAGGGTCAATTCTTGGGCCTGATCCATATCCGTTTTGCTTGTGTTTATAATAACATGATATAGACGCAGGGAGTTGGGTTGCCACTGTCCGAGTTGTTTAAGAAAGGCGTCCCTTCTTTTTTCCCTGATCTGGATGGCCTTTTCCGCCTCTTTTCTGCTTATGTGCCATATCCTTTCAAGAAACTTGATGCGGTCTTCGAGGTCGGCCACGACAAGGATATGGAAGGCATTGGAATAATCATGGAGTATGAATTGGCTGCCCCGGCCCAGAAACACCACATTGTCTTCATCCGCGATCTTGACAATAATCTTCTTGAGGAACAGGATATATCTACCCTCGTCGAAATCGGCCCTGGATTCACCTATATGACGTTCTATAAAGCTGCTGCTGATCAGGCTGGACGTAAAGCGCATGAGCCAGTCACCGGCATTCTTTTCCGTGGATTTTATCCATTCAGGCGAGACATTTGCCTCCTCGGCTATCTTGTTTATGACCGCCCCGCTCACAAACTGGTAATGTAAACGGTCTGCGACCCATTTACCGAGGGTCCAGCCCCCGGCCCCGAACTGGCGGGAGATTGTCAAGATAGCCATGGTATCCCTCCTGACGGATTACTAGGTGAATATGTTCGGACCCCGTCGCTTTTATTGGCAAAGGAGACAAAGGTCTCAAGATACTCGTCGCCGCCAGCGATAAAGGTATCGTTATGCCCGGCTCCTTTTATAGCGTAAAAATATTTAGGCTCCCTTGATGCCTCAAAGAGCCTTATACCCATCGAGAAAGGGACGATCTCATCCTCTTCGCCGTGTATGATAAGCTTGGGCGCGCTGATGTCGGAAATCTTAGCAAGGTTATTATAGTGGGAGGGAAGCATGGAAGAGAGCAGGTTAAAGGGGAACATGGTCCTGGCCATATCCTTGATGGACAAAAAGGCGCTTTCCACGATTATTGATCTGGCGTCCCTGTTTAAAGCGGTTTCTATGGCAACGGCCCCGCCCAGGGAACGCCCGAACAGCACGATATTTCCCGGTGATATGTGTTCCTTGTTTACCAGATAATCATAGGCCGCCTGTCCGTCCGCGTAAATACCCTTTTCAGAAGGGGTACCCGAGCTTTTACCATATCCCCTGTAGTCATATATAAAGACTTGAAGATGTCTTTCCGCAAGCAGCTTTATATTTTCCAGACGGTGTGAGATATTACCGGCGTTCCCATGGGAGAAGAGTATAACGGGACCTCGGGTTTGGAGGGGGAAAAACCAGCCGTGTAATCTTTCTCCATCCCCTGACATAAAAAACACGTCCTTATACTCCAGCCCGAATTGTTCGGGAACAAGATCGAATGACGATTGGGGATAGAAGACGAACCGGTTTTCTATGCCTGGGTAAAAAACAAGCGACGCGACGATAAGGATGACGATCAACAATAGAATAAAAGTGTACGGGACAGGCATAAACAATATGCTCCGGGAATCTTTATTGTCTCTATTTACAGTCATGATAAACTATTGGTAACGGTATTGCTATAATTAAGGGTTTAAAACCTGGCCTTTTAGTGGTAAGATTCTTATTGGTTTATCCGGTCAATGGCCAGGTAAAGAAGCAAGAGAGGGCTCAAGGGATCAAAGGCTCATTATTTTGTTCTCAGTATTTTCACTCGAAACCTCGAATCCCAGAAGCCTTGGACCCTTATTTATACGGATTCCGCCCGCCTGGGTGGCACTTTTCGTAGTTAATA
>CAYUYB010000280.1:2715-3947 GCA_964449025.1 uncultured Desulfobacteraceae bacterium | reverse complement strand
CAGCAAACCCTGTAGAGAGTTGGCAGATACACGTTGAATTAATACTTTAATAATATAGCCTAATTTATTTGAATTACAGTCAAAATTAACAACCTTATTGGACCCCGTCCTTCCCATAAGCTGCCCTCCTCTCCTACTTTCCCCTTCCACCAGGACATCCAGTATCTGACCAAGGTAGCGATCATTTCTTTTCAATGTTATATCGCGCTGTGTAGTCTGAAGCGTTAGCAGTCTCGCTCTCTTTTCACCTTCATCCACCTTTTCCACCATCTTTTCAGCCAGTGTACCTCTTCTATCAGAGTATTTAAATGAATATATCCCATCGAACTCTACTTTTTTTATTAATTCAAGAGTCATCTTAAAGTCTTCATCTGTCTCTCCGGGAAAACCCACAATTATATCGCTGGTGATGGAAAAATCCGGCCCCATCATAAGCCTTAGTCTTTTTATGAGCTCCAGGTATTCTTCGCTGGTATACCGCCTGTTCATCCGATTCAGGATCTTATTGGAACCGGATTGTAAAGGCAGATGGATATGCGGACAAAGATTATCCAATTCTTCAAAACACCTTATAAGTTCATCCGAAAGATCCTTGGGATGAGACGTGGTGAAACGAATACGCCTTAATCCGTCCAGGCGGCTAAGCATCTTGAGCAACTTTGGAAAGTCTACATCCTTTTCTTCCCGTGATATATAAGAATTGACATTTTGACCAAGTAACGTGATCTCCTTTACCCCATGTGAGATTAGACGTTTTGCCTCGCGAATTATGTCTTGCGAAGGACGGCTAACCTCCCTGCCCCGAACAAAAGGCACAATACAAAAACTGCAAAAATTATCGCAACCCTCCATTATGGATAAGTAGCTTGTAACCCTCCCTTGGTAATAATCATCTTTTATATCAGGGTAAGATTTGATTTGTGCAAGGTCAACCGCCACTACCTTCTCATGTCCCTTCATTATGCGGTCCAGGATTTGAGGGATTTTCCCAATTTCCCTTGTTCCCAGTACGAAATCGAGTTCCGGGAATCTTTCTATAAGATTCTGGCCTTCCTGCTGGGCTACGCACCCCATAATACCCAATATCAAATCAGGTTTCCTCTTTTTTTTTAGGGCTGCCATCCGACCCAGGATGCTGAATGCCTTTTGTTGGGCCTTAGCCCTCACCGTACAGGTGTTTATTATAATCAAATCAGCATCTCCGTGATTATCCACCGGAGTAAGACCCTTAT
>CAYUYB010000280.1:0-2705 GCA_964449025.1 uncultured Desulfobacteraceae bacterium | reverse complement strand
AGAAAACGACCTACTAAATCAGAGTCATACTCATTCATCTGACATCCCATCGTGGCTATGAAATAGTGACGTCCCACTTGATTATATACCCATATACTCCCGAATCATTTATTTCTTCACATACTTATTTACTGGATTAACCGGGCTATCTGGTACTAATTTAAGGCCCTCCAGATCTCTAAATGAATTCATAAGGTCGGCGACCAGATCTTCGCATCCAGGTGATATCTGTAGCTCGATAATCCCTTTGCACGGATCAACGGTCCGCAGTATGGCGATCCCGTCGTAAGATTCTATAATCCATCTGATATAGCTGATTTCCCGGGATTCAACCTGAAAATAACGTTTAATGCTCTCCATTTTGCTTGTAGGTAGTGCCACCCCACATCATCTTTGTCCGCAGTATCTCGAAATACCTCTGATCTGGAGACTTAAATAGTTTTATTTTGGACTCGGATTTATATATCAATATCTTATCTCCATGAATAAGATCGAATCCTACTTGCCCATCAAAGGTGAGGCTCACCCTCTCCTCGGTTTCCTTGTCCATCATGATTAATACGGTTTCTGAATCAGGAAGGATTATGGGCCTGTTCGTCAAGGTGAAGGGGCAGATAGGGGTCAGGATAAAATTGGATACAGTAGGGTATAATATAGGCCCTCCGGCAGCCAGATTATAACCTGTAGATCCCGTGGGTGTTGATATTATAAGGCCGTCGGAACGAAAGGTGGTTAAGAATTCTTCATTTATAAAGACATCCAAGTCAATAATACGGGCAAGAGGGCCCTTATTGATAACAACGTCATTTAGGGTCTGGAAAAGGCAGATCTCTTTTTCATCTCTTAACACCTTTGTCTCAAGCATCAACCTCTCTTCCATTTCGAAACTACCTGAAAGTACCATTTCAATGGAAGGATATAATCTTTCCAGGGTTATACTTGTCAGAAAACCCAGCCCCCCGAGATTCACGCCAAGGATCGGCACGCCGTGTCTGCCTACCTTACGCGAGGCCGCCAGCAATGTTCCATCTCCTCCAAGTACAACAGCCCATTTGAGATCATCTGGGCATGAGAAGTCTTCGTAGCATCCGTTCGTTTTTCCCTTTGGGTAAATCTCCTCCATGAAGACTGAAATACCTTTATCTTCGAGCCATTTCTTCAGTCTTTCCGCTTCCTTCCTGGCGGGCTCGAATTTATACTTATACAGAATTCCAGCTAGGATATCTGACATATGGTGATTCCTTTCTAAAGGATTGGTTCTACCTGGTGATTTTTTTAATTATATACCACTCATCCTCCGTGTCAGAGGAGGTGTCTACAAGGAGATGCACAATACTCAGATTAGGGTATCGCCCTTTCAGATCCTCAAGGTCAACATCTTCAAATCGATTTTTATTGTTGATATAGGCCTGTTCTGTCAGGGCATTTGATTCGTAATCTTCCTTAGATCTGTTTAGGATCCTTTCTATTGAAACATCCTGAGGGCACTGAGTTTGCTGTATTACAAAAACCCTTTTATGTTTCGCCGCTACCGCGGCCGCGCGTCTTCTCAGTTCCTGAGAAATAAAAGTCGCGTCAAGTATAACTCCTTTATCCTTACCAGCAAGCTCATCCGCCATCCGAAACATTTCATCATAGACACGAGTCCTCTTATCCATGTCGGAGGCCACTTTTTCATCGAATATATCCTCATTCCTCAGAACCTCTAGTCTTATCATATCCGTCCTCAGCATAATATGTCCCTTTAATTGAGCGATAACTTCGGTGGTTTCAGTCTTGTAGGACGCCGGAAGTCCGCAGGCTATCAATACTGTTTCAGGCGTTAACTCCCTATCCATGAATTCAATAAACGGCGCTCTCATAACAAAAGGTACTCCTTTACAAATAAATACACGTCGGATTTATACCCTACTTTATAGGATGTAATTCAAGGCAAGCTGGAAATATTTTCTAGCGATCTGGATTGTCTCCTCCCTTTTTTCTGAGGGCATTTCTGCGTCATCAATGCGGAAACTGTTCACCTTCCCCCTCACGTAGGCGCGATAGACTTTATAAAAAGTCAGTAGCGAATTCGGATTATCATCGCCCGTCAGTTCGTTATAATAATCCCACAAAATACGGGCGAAAGCTTCTCCTCCCCTGAATTCCAGATCCATTACAATAAAGGCGATATCAGCCAATATGTCAGTATATCTAAAGCGTTCGTTGAATTCAATACAGTCGAAAATAGAGACCGGATCGGTTAGACAAATATGCTCCATGTGCAGATCCCCATGACAGTCCCTTATCTTGCCGCATGACATTCGATCAAAAAAAAGTTCCCTGTTTTCGATATAAAAATTATTCGTCCAATCTTTTATGGATTCAAACTCTTCCTTTTTGATAGTTCTCCCGACGTAGGTTTCAGTCTGAAGAAAATTTTCATCTGTGTTTATTTTAAACGCATCTGGAGTGCCAAAATTGTCGATATCAACTGAACGTCGAGCCGTGGAATGAAATCTGGCAAGCAGTTCGGCCAGTCTTCTGAGGTCTTCTTGTTGAAGCCGGCCGCTTTCAAACATATAAAGCATAAGTGAACTATCAGGGATCCGCCTCATCTTAACTGTGTATTCAACCGCATCTCCTGAACCCTCCCCTATCTTATGCCGCCTGCCGTCAAAAAACACCGGAACGACCCCTATGTATATATCTCTTGAGAGTCTCTT
>CAYUYB010000279.1:0-3991 GCA_964449025.1 uncultured Desulfobacteraceae bacterium | reverse complement strand
AATGATATCCACGGTCCTTTTTTGGCCTGAGCGCTCCTTCAGGAATATCGGATTCCTTTTCCAGCATCTTGACGGCAAGGGGAGATGTCCGAAGCATCAGGTGGTACTCGAGATCCTCACCGTATTTATTGAATTTCTCCAGAGGTGTCATAGGGTTTTTTTCCTGTTGGTCAGATGTGGTTTTGTTGTTAGTTGCACCGTGCGCGAGGCTGTATGTCCCTAAAACCGCAGCCCCAGCTCCTACCAACCCCAATACTTCACGTCGATTGTATTTGTTTTCCATGGAAAAATCCTCCTTTAAAATTTTAGATTGTTTACCCTTATGCATAAAGTTCTGGTCTAAAACCGTTACTCCTGCATCCAATACTTACCTCATCTAAAGTGTTTTGAACTCAAATTATATGCAATATTAGGGGTTATTTAACGATCAAAAATCATCTTTTAACCCTGTAAATCTTTTTGTGGCGTTTGTCAAATAATGTAAGGGGGGACGATAAGAAACTAAGAAACTTATATATATTGGTAGAGTCATTTAGTTCTTTATGGAGGTCCCTCTTTCCACGTTCCTTGATATTCGCGGAAATCATGTTGTAATTCGCAAAGAAAAAGGCAGACCCACGCGCCGTGATCATATCAATGGTATCGAAGGCTTTTGGTCATACGCCAATCACTTATTATATCATTATCGTGGTGTTCCTAAAAAGTACTTCCATCTTTATCTAAAAGAGATAGAATGGGGCTTCAACCACCGTAATGAAAACTTGGTAAAGATATTGAGAGCGTACTTGAATCAGCTTGTTGTCAAAGATCAACTTTAGTGCGACTTTAATGGGCCTTTACCTTTTATAATATGATATATTTATCATGGAATTTTATTTTCTTAAAAACCGCCTTTTACAACTCTCTAATGATTTATTAACATTTTCCTAACGTAACTTCTTTATTATTAATCGATATGCCCCCCGCAAGCGGATGGGGCATGGAAAATATAATAAAGCCAGATTTAGGTGTGAAGCTGTTCCTGTATATCGGAGGATAAAATGGCAAAGAAGATAAGAGTCCTTTTCATCTGTCAGCATAACAGCGGCCGCAGCCAGATTGCGGAGGCATATTTAAGAAAATTTTATGGAGACCACTTCGAGATTGAGAGTGCGGGATTCGAGCCTGCAGAGAAGGTAAACCCCATGGTGCTTAGAGTAATGGCTGAAGAAGGTTTTGATTTATCTGATAAGAAACCTCAAAGTGTCTTTGAGTTGTTTAGAAAGGGAAAACTTTACGAGCATGTGATTACTGTATGTCATGATACAGAATCGAAATGCCCGATCTTTCCCGGGATTACAAAACGATGGCACTGGCTATTTCCAGACCCCGCCGCAGTAAAAGGAACTGAAACAGAAAAGATGGAAGAAGTTCGCAGAATTCGAGACATGATCAAAGACTGGCTGCTCAATCCCCCTGAGAATACAATTAGTTTCAATGCATTAATTGAAAAATAAGAGATCTTGGTCTGAGGAAAAAATAATGAGCATGGAAATTCACTTTAGAAAAGATAATGGCCCCATCGACAAAGGTATTCAGGAGTTAATCAAGCTTTTGGGGGATATCCCTCGCCCTGAAATTGTACGGGAGATGATTATAGCGTCACTCAAAGCTGGTCAGGAAGACGACGGCGCAGTTGACCTGAAGCTTATGAATGCCTCCTTGAAAGAAATGCGTTTTACGGCAAAGGTCTTTAGTCCCTACCGCCATACGAGGAAAGTTGCCGTTTTCGGATCGGCTCGAACACGGCCGGGAGAGACCATTTACAAGATGGCAATTTCACTCGGCCGGAAATTAGCTGCATCCGGGTATATGGTTATCACGGGGGGTGGACCCGGCATCATGCAGGCGGTCCATCAAGGAGCAGGACCGGAATACTCCTTCGGAGTAAATATCAGACTTCCCTTTGAGCAAAAGCCAAACCCGACTATTGAAGGGAATCCAAGGTATATAACCTATAAATACTTCTTCAATCGAAAAGTCGCCTTCCTGAAGGAATCCGATGCAATAGTGCTTTTCCCGGGTGGGTTCGGTACACTTGATGAGGGGATGGAAGCCCTTACCTTGGTGCAAACAGGTAAACGAAATCCTGTGCCGATTCTCCTTGTTGAGGAAGCCGGGGGAACTTTCTGGACAAAATGGATTGAATTCGTTGAGGAAACGCTTCTCAAGCGAGGCTATATAAGTAAATCTGATCTGGCACTATTTGAGAGGTTAGATTCAATTGATGATGTTGTTGAAAGAATCAATCGCTTTTACTCCTTGTATCATAGTTTAAGGTATATTGGTAATTTTCTGGTAATTCGGCTACGTTCGGCCATTAGTCAACATAAAGTAGATGATCTGAGGATGCGTTTTTCAAAGATTCTGACGCCCCAGGTGGAGATGCATCTTTGGGGCCCTCTTCCAGAAGAGATAGATGAACCAGAGATTAGAGATCTACCACGACTGGTGCTAGGTTTCAACAGGAAGGATTTCGGTGGGCTGAAAGAACTCATTGATTCCATCAATAGCGATTGATTGAGTGTAAGGGGGGACTCCATAAGAAACTAAATATCTCTACCAATATATACAACTTTCTTAGTTTCTTATGGACGTCCCCCCTTTCCATAGTCAAAAACGGCCCCATATTTTTCATGAATGCGGATAAAATAAACTAGGGGGGAAGGAATACATGGCACGTGTAACCGTATTCAATACCAATAACATTTTATCTGTAACCACAGTGCAGAGAATAGTAAGCGCTGTGGTTATTTTGTTTGTGCTACAATGTGTCGGGGCGAAAGACGTATATATTTTCGCGCAAACAACCGAAAATGAACCAGACAGGGTGAAAGTTGCCCCCGAGGTAATAAGCGAAACAGTTGAACCCGTTGATGAATCATGGGGAGGCACGAAGGGCTTCGGCGAGAAATTGATTGGATCCATGCGTATCTTTATAAAATCGCACAGAACCGGGTGGAGAGGTTTGACTACTGGTTCAAACCTCCGCCGGATGAAGAGCTCATTACTGTTGAGCCACCGCGCTTTCGGGTGGGCATATTCGGCGAAGCGAAGATTAAAGAATATAAGCAGTTTGATGCAAGGCAGGTAGTGGATTTTGACATGGATATTGAATTGCCTAACATGAAGCGGCAGATAAGGCTCATCATTACGACCAATGACCCTACCACGCTGCCGGGCAGGTATATCACCGAACAACTGGATAAGTCCCTGCGTACCGCTATCGAAGGGAAATGGAGGCACGACGCATCCATAGCTACCGGCGTGCGGGTACGCTGGAAGCCGGAGTTATTTGCCAATGCTGTCTGGTCGCCTACATGGAAGAGAGGAAACTACTTTTTTTATCCGCAGCAGAAATTTTATTGGGAAAGTGAGGTTGGTATTGGCGAGATATCAACGCTGGTTATTGACCACTGGATAAACCGATGGAACACGCGATTTTCAACATCGATTAAGTGGAGCGATCAGGATAGAGATGATGACCACCGGACCGAACGTAAAGATATGGGGTTTCGCTGGTCTAAAGTGTTTATATTCAATCATTCAAAGGACTTGCTGGACGAGACTCAACTTGGCCGTGTAGTCTGCGGCAACGACGTGGCACACGGCTGGGGAGTCATTCTTGCCGCATTCGGCGGTTTCCATCTCGTAGATGAATATCGGGCGGGGATATTTTATCGGCGTCCATTGCGAAAAAAATGGATGTATCTATTGGTTGCGCCCGAAATTAATTGGAGGCATGCAAATGACTGGGATCGCGAGTGGACGATCAAATGCGGCATTGAGATGCTGTTCTGGGGCAAAAAAGAACGTTGAGCAGGACCGAGTTAAAAGATCAAGTGAAAAACCGGAACGAAAATAAAAAGGTAAAGGGGATACAAACGATCCTGGGATACTGACGGAAATTTTCAAATGGAAAGCGTGCAACGGGAATCGAATAAGAGAAATA
>CAYUYB010000278.1:0-4021 GCA_964449025.1 uncultured Desulfobacteraceae bacterium | reverse complement strand
GGCAGTTTCAACGCCCTGATCTATATGCACCGCTACCGTGCGGATACTATATCGGTGATTCTAAACGATTATCTGGTGCAATACCGGGAAAAACTGAACGCCTATAAAGCGCTGCTGGAAACCCGAAGCATCAACGCTAGCGCCAGTCAGAGTGAGAAAACCAAGGCACTTAAAGAGATTAATAAGATTAATAAAGTCTTATCTGAACTAAAAGAATACGAGGACGAGATCCTTTATCCCCTCGCTACCTGGCAGATCGAGATTGACCTAGATGATGGCGTGAAGGTTAACTACAGCAAATTTGGCAGGGCATTGAAGTATGTAAAAGGGCTTAGCGCAGAATAATTCCCAATCTGGGATAGGATATTGTATATTATCCCATAAAGGGATATAATGAGGTGAGAGAGTGCGCATCGTATCTACGAAAACACTAAAAGATTACTGGCAAGAACACAAAGAAGTTGAGCATCCTCTAAAATCATGGGTTTATGAAACCAAGCACGCTGAATGGAAAACCTCTACGGAGGTGGTTGAACATTTTAGAACCGCTGATCCAGTTGGCGGGAACCGGGTTGTTTTTAACATAAAAGGTAACAAGTATCGTCTTGTTGTAAAGATCCATTACAACACAGGCATTGTTTTTATAAGGTTCATTGGAACCCATGCTGAATATGACAAAGTTAATGCGGAGGAAATCTGATGAAAATAAAAGTGATTAAAACCGAAGAAGAATATGAAAAAGCACTTAAACATCTTGAGAGTTTAATGGATGCTGCCGTTGAATCTCCCGAGGAAGAAAAACTAGATCTTCTCTCATTGCTAATCAATAATTTCGAAGAGGAACACTACGCTATTGATCTTCCAGATCCTATCGAAGCGATTAAATTTCGGATGGATCAACAGGGATTGTCGCAAAAGGATATGCAAAAATATCTGGGAAGCCAGAGTAAAGTATCCGAAGTGCTTAACTACAAACGGCCATTAAGCCTTCCGATGATCCGCTCATTAAATGAAGGGTTGGGTATACCGGCGGAAGTATTGGTGCAAGAACCTGGAAAGGGTATTCCTGATGAGAAATATTCTCTTTCAGACTATCCATTTACTGTAATGTTCAAGCGTGGGTATTTCAAGGGGTTTCAAGGGACGCTATACAAGGCAAAGGATTACTCTGAAACTTTGATGAATGAATTATTTTCGGTTTTCAGCGAGGATTTGCCAGAACATGTGTATTGCAGGTATTCAGATAAAGAGATCGATAAAAATGCTCTCATGGCCTGGCATGCAAGAGCACTTCATATGATTTCCGTTGAATCTGTTCCCAAATTTTCAAGAGACATTTTATCAAAGACATTTTTCAAGGAGGTAATTTCACTTAGCTTTTTATCCAATGGACCTCAATTGGTAAAAGAATTCCTGAATAAAAAAGGGATTCACTTTATTATTCTTGAGCATTTACCTAAAACATATTTAGATGGCGCATGTTTTAAATCGCCTGACGGTTCGCCAGTGATTGGATTGACCTTAAGATATGATCGCCTTGACAATTTTTGGTTTACCCTGGCTCATGAATTGGCTCACCTTTACCTGCATCTTGATGATGGAAACAAGGCTTTCTTTGACGATACAGATCAGGATAAGAACAAAATCAAGAGAAGCTGTGAATCAGAAGCAGATAAATTCGCTCTTGAGATATTAATTCCAAATAATATATGGAAAGATGTTTCCAACGGCATATTAAATGACCCAGACCCTCAAGATATCATTGAAATAGCAAACAGGTTATCTGTTTCGCCATCGATCCTTGCAGGAAGAGTGAGATGGGAGAAAAACAATTTTTTCATTCTCAATGATCTTCTTGGCAATGGTTCATTACGCTCTCAACTGATCACGCAATAAAGCGGATGGACAATATCATTAACGTTCTCTCTCGATTGTTTGAAAACCACAGGATTGTATTCTGGTATGACACAAATAAGGAATTGCGCAAGGAATATGAAGCTTTAACGATCTCTGAAGTTGAAAAAATAGAAATAAACAACAATGAATATGGAATTAAATACCATATCCTGCGAGATAAACCGAAACAAAAGTTTCTGCTCTATCACGAAGGGCCACAGCCTGATGATCTGGAAAACTGGCTGCTGGATGTTCAATTAGCGAACGCAACATTCAGCGCCGATAAAGTTTCCATGTGGATTGCAGAACTTGGATTACGACCTGAATACATGCCCCTTGTTCAAGAGCACGTAAAATTTTTCAATGCGAAATCTCGCAGGGATAGTTTGAAATCCCGCCTCAGCAAAGATGACAGCCATTCCGCCATTCGGACGAAAATGCTGGCTGTATGTGTCAACTCCAACACAGAAGCCCGATTAGAGAGCATCTTAGAAGCTTTACTCTCCGAATTGGCTGATGACCGGGATGAAAAGATCAATCAAATCAAACGCTTCAACCTGGATGGTTTTCTCTGGGAAAGAATGCGGGCACTATTTGCTTATGTTTCGGAAGAGCCCAGCATCAAAGATTATGTAATTGAACTCTTTAAGTCCTGTTATGCACTTGCTATGGAGGAAGAAGCTAACCTGACACAAGACGCGCTGGTCTTTTTGAAGCGCTGGAAAGACAGCCTCAGCCATCAGCGTGCCTTTGTAATACTCTCTGAACAAAGTGCAGACATTCTTGGAATAGAACAAGACCTTCAGAACCGTGACTTACAAAAGCTAATTGACGTTGATTATTTTAGTTTGATTGACAAGAAGATTCTGAGCGACCTCGCAAAACAGGTAGTAAAAAAGACGATATCCGCTGGTGAATGCGCCAATGTGATCTGGCGCAGACGAACAACCCATTGGTTCAAACAATATGCCAATATTTATGAAGCTATTTATTATGGCTCTCAATTCCTCGCAGAATTAGACAAATCTGATTTACATATGCAGTCGTTGACTGATGGAATCCAGAAATACCAGAAAACCTGGTTCCATTTAGATCAGTATTATCGAAAGTTTATCTATTATTTGCGAACATCAAAACAACCTACCTTTCTACAGGATTTATTTGAACTCATTGAAAACCAATATTCTAATAATTTCCTGCTTTCAGTAAATGATAATTGGCAGCAGATTATTGACAAGATAAAAGTGTGGGATGCCTCACCCTTCAGCAGCCAAAAGGAATTCTTTTCTCGCCAGGTACATTCATACTTGGGGAAAAATAAAAAAGTGGCCGTTCTGATCTCTGACGCACTGAGATTTGAAATTGGAGAAGAATTAACCAGGCTGGTGGAAAGCGAGGATCGCTACTCTGCTGATCTGAAGCCTATGCTCGCGATGCTTCCCAGTTACACACAATTAGGAATGGCATCCTTGCTTCCGGGTGAGAAGATCACAATCACAGATAGTGGCACAGTTCAGGTTGATGGCCAAAATACAGCAGGTAAAGAGAACCGGGCAAAAATCTTGATTAATGCCATCAGGGATGGCGCAACAGCGATCCGATCTGAAGACTTCTTAGCCATGAACAGGGAAGAGAGCCGAGCATTGTTCCGTAATCATTCTGCCGTTTATATATATCACAATCAAATTGATGCTGCCGGGGATACCCTTAAAACTGAAGTCAGGGTGTTTGATGCAGCCCAAGATACCCTAAATGAGATCGTTGATATCATTAAAAAATTGACCAGCGCTAATTACACCTACATTCTTGTCACTGCTGATCATGGATTTATTTACCAACACAAACCAATAGATGAGAGCGAATTTGCAAGTGTGGAAATTCAAGGGAATGTCATCTACACAAAAAATCGACGCTTTGTTATTGGGAAGGGATTGAAAGAATCTGCCAGCGCAAAGCTATTCAAAGCTCCAGAACTTGGCTTGGTTGGAGATTATGAGATAGCGATCCCCAAATCGATTAACCGCCTGCGTTTAAAAGGCTCTGGTAGCCGCTATGTGCATGGTGGCGCTTCATTGCAAGAGGTGGTTATTCCCCTGATCTCGGTTCACAAGAAACGCGCCAGTGA
>CAYUYB010000277.1:0-4021 GCA_964449025.1 uncultured Desulfobacteraceae bacterium | reverse complement strand
TGAATCTCCACGGGCCGACATCCCAGACAGATCCCGATCCTGTACCCAGCTTTGAGGCATGCGTCAAGGCCGCTAAGAAGATGATGAACTGGAAATGGCATGGAACCGGAGAAAAGGAACTTCCCGACGGCAGGATGCACGGTGTAAGCTTCCGATACCAGCAGTGCCCGCGACATTCTGTTTCAGGATACAACACTAAACTGGAGCTCAGGAACGGAGTTGTACATATGGCGACTAGGGGTCCTGTTATCGGCAACTATATCATGGAGGCCAACGCAATGGTTGTGGCTGAGGAACTGGGCCTCGAGTACGAGGATATCAGGACGGAACTTGATCATCATGAAATCTTCAGGCCTTGGGGAGGAGGCAGTGACGGGACAACCGCATCTTCCTGGGCCTTGAAAGAGTGCGCGAATATCCTGAAGAAACGAATCCTGGAAACGGCTATCGAAGAGGCAAATAATCCTCCAGCACCGATGGGTTTTGGCTTTTCTGCCAAAAAACCGGCCGGTCCCAGCCCGTTAAAAGGCCTAAAACCTGAAGACCTTGATTTACAGGATAAAAAAGTAGTTGTGAAGGCCGATCCCAGCGTAGGTGTTCCTCTAGCGGAGGCTGTAAAGGCCAATCTATTCGCGACATACTCAGGCAGACCTCCCCTTGCCTTATGGACCCACCAGGGCAAAAAGTTAGATACCATGAACGTTGCCATGTGCGAAGTGGCCGTGGATACAGAGACCGGGGAGGTGGAGATACTCCGGTTTGGAGTGGTTGCTGATCCCGGCAAGGTCATGCGTCGTACGTCGCTGGAAAGCCAGATCGACCAGGTGATGGATTTCACCGCCGGATGTCAGTTGTACGAAGATTTTTTCTACGACCAGAAGACCGGGGTAAAACTCAATACTAATATGTTCGATTATAAGAAAGTCGGCATGTTGGACATGCCTCGAGTGGATCTGGAGCTCCTGGAAACCCGCGCTGGAAATGCCGCGTACGGCGCCAACGGCATCAGCCACTCCCTGGCAAATACCCATCTGGTTATTATGGCCATCCACAATGCGATTGGCAAATGGATCGATCCGCCGGCCACGCCGGACAAGGTTCTGAAGGCATTAGGAAAGGCATAGGAGAAAGATCATGAGACCATTCAATCACACCAATGCGACATCCCTGGCGGAGGTCAGTACCGCCCTTGCGGACGGCAAGACGGTCCTCATAGCCGGTGGTACGGATCTCCTTGGGACGCTCAAGGACCATATCCTTCCCACCTACCCCTCGACTGTGATTAATCTCAAGACCGTCCCAGGTCTGGATTTCATCAAGGAAGAGGGCGGCATGCTCAAAATCGGCGCAGCCACCCGCCTGGCCGATATTGCTGCCAGTCCGACCGTAAATCAGAAATACAGTGCCCTGGCTCAGGCTGCTTTCCGTGTCGCCAGTCCTCATGTTCGCGAGATGGGGACCATCGGCGGCAATATCGCGCAGTTGCACCGCTGCTGGTACTTTCGAAAACCGGAAAACCGTTTCAACTGCATCCGAAAGGGCGGTAATGAATGCTTCGCCATGAGGGGTGACAACCGCTATCATTCTATCTTCGGTGCTGTCAACGGATGCATTGCCGTGCACCCCAGCGATACCGCTCCTGCTCTCATCGCTCTCAATGCCAAGGTGGTTACCGATCGACGGACGATCGAGGTTGAGGATTTCTTCGATGTCAAGAAACCGGGCAATACGGTGCTTGCCATGGATGAAATCATCAAGGAAATTCAGATACCTGCGCCTCCGGCAGGTGCGAAAAGCGCATTCCTGAAATTTGCCATCCGGAAATCCATCGACTTCCCCATTGTCAACTGCGCTGTTATGGTAGGCGGGGACAGGCCCCGGATTTGCCTCAATGCGGTGGCACCCAAGCCATACCGGGCGGTGAAGGCGGAAGCGGCCATTACCGGAAAAACGATTAACGAAAGAAATGCGGAGGCGGCTGGGGAAGCGGCTGTTGCCGACGCCCGTCCTCTACCGGCAGCCAGGTTTAAGGTGCAGATTGCCAAGACCCTTGTCAAACGGGCGATTTTGGCTACTGTCTAGGTACCGGGATTTAGTCTATTATCCGGATAAGGGTGGTTAATATGCGTCCCGGTCTTCTTTGTTTCAGCGTCGGAGGGATGCGATCCACGGGAAGTATCCGGATCGATGGTTGACTCTGGAGATTGAATGACTGCCTTTCGTCCTGATGAATAGGATCAATGTCTTATTTTCTGCCATTCCTCTTGGTAGTCCTTCTCAAAAGAGGGGCATCGGTCAGGCGTATGACATGTTACGCATAACGCCCTGTCGGGTTTTTGCTCTGGCAGAGATCCGGAATCCTCCAGATGCCGGGCGCTGTTTCCATGACACGAGTCACACTGTACATTTCTCAGTTCCGGCTGCTGGAGCTGCATGGTAAAACCGGCGTCCTGCTCAAAACGTGTGGTGTGACAGGCGAGACAATCCGGATTGAATTGGCGTGATATCTTGACAAGCGTCTCAAACGCCCGGGCGTGGTCCGAGGCCTTCCATACACTGAATGCTTCAGAATGGCACGTTTCGCAGGCCTGGGCTTTAAGGGGTACTTCAATCTCTTCTTTTTCGGTTGAAGAATAGAGAGAAGCCACCCTGTAATTATATTCCTCGATCATGGCCTTTACCCGTGGATCATCGGAAATACCGGTTCCAAGGGGCACCAATTCGTTTTTTGCCGTCTTGGCTCCGTCGGACGCAAACGTAAACTCAAACATGCCTTGGTACTGGCCATCTTCACCGGCCTGCACAATAAAGGCATTACCCGCTTTATAGGGCTTTTCAATCTTTTGTCTGTGGTGCCCTCCCACGATAACATCTATGCCCGGGACCCTTCGAGCGACTACCCAATTGCGTCCCATGTGATGATGGGTCATGGCAATTATGATATCCGCCTTAGCCTTGAGTTCTCTGACCACGGATTCCGCTGATGGAACAAGGTCCATAACAGATATCTTACCGCCCGAGATCTCTTTTAGTGTAGCTACCATATCGGAGGTATCGTCCATGAGGCCGAAAATGCCGATCTTCCTGCCGTTGATCTCTTTTATGATATAGGGCCTGAAAAGAGGTGAGTTCGTCTCATCCACCAGATTGGCGGAAACAAATGGAATATCATATGTTTTTTCCAGGACCTTGAGATAGTCCAGACCTAAAGCCAGATCCAGTTCACCCACATTTATGGCGTCAATGCCTATATATTGATAGATCCGAGCGATCAGGTCAGCTTTAAGCCTGGCCGAGGATTGGATGGATTCCTTGATCTCTATATGTTCATTGAGAAGGTCACCGGAATCAACAACGACTATATCACCATGTTTTTCCCGGTATTGTTCAAGATATGTTGATTTTTTATACAGCCCACCGAGCATCTCTCCGGTTTCCATTCAACCGCAGGGCTCAATGTATCCTTCAAGATTGCTGCTGTATGCGATAGCGAGCCTGAAACTATCCTCTGCTGCCATAGAGGTATTCATTGATATGGCCAGCTTAAAGAGGATAACAGGGCTTAAGAGTAATAAAGATAGCGATATCCTGTTAATTTTTTACTACCCCCGGTTTGTCTGGATCTGATATGCGGGCGGTTCCTATGCAGATCCGAGTCTATTTTTGGCCTGAAGCAGATCAGCGACATGCTTCATGCCCAGATCTTCAAGGGTATCCCGTTTTGGATAGCCCGTGTCCTCGTCCCATCCCTCGATATTATAGAAGTGGGTCTTCCATTGATCCACGCCTTCTCTGGAGAAAAAAAGCTCCTTGGAGTTTTGCCATTCCCATTTCGAACCGTCGTATATGGGCAGTTCAGCGGCATATCCGCAATAGGATGCCCCGGGCAGGTAATAATAGCCTGTGAAGTTTTCCATGTTTCTGTGCCTGCCCTGGAGGACAAAGATGGCCCGTTTCAGATTCCACCCACGCCTTCCCATCTCCAGGCCATCCTCGAAGGTGTGATTCCTCCCGGTGATCG
>CAYUYB010000276.1:0-4028 GCA_964449025.1 uncultured Desulfobacteraceae bacterium | reverse complement strand
GGGCATCCACCATTACCGAGCGATCATCGATGATGGAAAGAAGGGGCTCCTCATGGTCGTGTTCATCCATTATCTCTCCCACAATCTCCTCCATGATATCCTCGATAGTTATGATCCCCGCCGTGCCGCCGTATTCATCCGTCACGATGGCAAGATGTGTCTTTTTGGCCTTGAGATCCTTCAGGAGATTGCTTATTCTCTGGTGGCCGGGAACGAAATAGGGTTTTCTAAGGATACTCTCGGGTATCCCTAATGTCTGATCGTTTCCCATCAGCTTCAGGAGGTCCTTGGCATGCAGCAGTCCCACGATCTGGTCTATGTTATCTTTATAGATAGGGATTCTTGTATGTCCGCAACTTGTGACAAGTTTTATAATCTCACCAAGGGTCGCATTTAGGGGGGCCGACAATATGTTGGTGCGGGGTATCATTATTGAAGAGGCCGTGGTCTCCTTGAGTTCAAGGACGCCGTGTACCATCTCCGATTCCTCATCTGTTATTAATCCCTTCGCATGGCCTTCATCCATTAGCCCGTTGATCTCGTCGGTAAGGTTATAACCTTTTTGAAGGTGGGACTTTCTTAATTTGGACAGGATCTTATCTATAAGCCCTTGGCTTGAGTCGTCTTCCAATACTGTTTTATTCTCCTTTTAAGCCTTATGACCCTGTTTATCCGGGTAAAAGGGATTTTCCTGGTTAATGCGTGTTTTTGATTGGGATTGACAATTTACGCCATACATATTATGCTTTTTTTAATACGAATGTCAAGATGTTATCATACTTGAAAAATTTACGTTTCTTATTCTCTGCATATCCAGATGGGCCTATTTTATCCGGAGGTGGTTTGTTGGGTAGCGACGGCTCAGGGAGTATTTATGGATGTTAAATTTTGTCTTGACATTACTGTGCCTGATGAAGATAATTGCTTAATTTATTATTTAGGTTACTGTCAGCGCTTCCTGCGTCGTATTCTGTTAGGGGAAGGCGACAGTATATGCGGGCATAGCTCAGTTGGTAGAGTACAAGCTTCCCAAGCTTGGTGTCGCGGGTTCGATCCCCGTTGCCCGCTCCAGGGATTTTTTGGATAAGGACCTGAATCCCTTTTTGAGGTTATTAGCCATATATTCTCAAGGTGGTTGATCTTCTTCAAATTGTGGATGGTGTTGGTTTATTATATTGCCCTTATGAGTGTTAAGCAATAAAATTGACAACATTATTATCTGCATTTGTGAAGCGGGTCTAATTGCCCGCTTTTTTATTGGATGAAATTTCACGACAGGGATAGATCCTTTTAAGGCGGTCAATAATGCCTTCAGGGATAAACCCGTTACCGGGAGAAGAGCCCTGATTAGGATTCAAAGAGAGAATAATGGTTGATATATCCGGTATCACCGAACAGATCGCTGAACTGGTCGAACCTGTACTTTACGAGTCCGGTTATGAGCTTGTGGATGTGGAGTATTTGTCGGAGCGGGGAAACTGGGTTCTGAGGCTATATGTCGATAAAGAAGGCGGTATCACCATTGAAGATTGCGCAAGTTTAAGCAGGGAAATCGGGCCCCTTATAGATGTAAAGGATTTAATCCGACATAAATATGTACTGGAGGTATCATCCCCAGGACTGAACAGACCTCTTAAAAAGGAGGCTGATTTTGTTCGTGTGATGGGAAAGAAGATAAAGGTAAAGATGACCGCACCTGTAAATGGTCGAAGAAATTTTTCAGGCTATCTGAAGGACATACGGGAGCATCGACTGTACATGGAGGTGGAAGGAGGCCTTATAGCCTTGTCCATGCAGGAGATCGATAAGGCCAGCCTGATATATGAATTCCAAAATGAGCAAATAACCTTGGAATAGGGGGAAAACAAGATGACTTCGGAGTTGACGAAAGTATTGGATCAGGTGAGCCGGGAGAAGGGTGTTGAAAGAGAGACATTGATTAAGACCCTTGAAGAGGCGGTCCGTGCTGCTGCAAGGAAGAAGCTGGGGCAGAATTATGACCTCGAAATAAATTTCAACGACGAAATGGGAGAGATCGAGATATTCGAATTCAAGGAGGTCGTGGAAAAGGTTGCCAACGAGAATCTTGAAATAGACTTGCAAGAGGCCAAGAAGGTTGATCCGGAAGCTGTTGTAGGGGACAGCCTAGGCATAAAAATGGACATGGATGATCTGGGCAGGGTGGCGGCTCAATCCGCCAAACAGGTTATTATGCAGAGGTTGAGGGATGCTGAAAGGAATAATGTATTTAATGATTTTAAAGACAGGCGTGGGGAGATCGTCCACGGCATCGTGCAAAGATTCGATAAGGGTTCAATTGTTGTAAACCTGGGAAGGGCGGAGGCAGAGCTTCCCCAGAAGGAACAGATACCGAAGGAGTCCTACAAACAGGGCGATCGAATAAGGGCCTATATCCTGGATGTCAAACAGTTCAGCCGCGGTCCGCAGATAATACTTTCACGGACGCACCCTAACTTTCTGTCAGTACTATTTGAGAACGAAGTGCCGGAGATTTCGGAAGGAATAGTAAGTATTATCCAGGTGGCCAGGGAGCCGGGGAGCAGGGCTAAGATCGCCGTGTCCTCCAAGGATAGTGACGTGGATCCTGTAGGGGCCTGTGTGGGCATGAAAGGATCGAGGGTTCAGGCGGTCGTTCAAGAATTGAGAGGGGAAAAGATAGATATTGTACCATGGGATCCTGATCCGGCGAAATTTATCTGTAACGCACTGGCGCCGGCTGAGATCACAAGGGTTGTTGTTGATGAGGCAAACCGGACCATGGAAGTCGTTGTCCCTGATGACCAGCTTTCGCTCGCCATTGGTAAAAAAGGGCAGAATGTAAGGCTTGCCTCAAAGATATCGGGATGGAGCCTGAATGTTACGAGCGAGACGGAATACAACAAAGATCTGAAGGAGGCGTATAATTCATTATTAAGTCTGGAAGGGGTGGGTGAGGCCACGGCTACAAATCTCTATCAGGAAGGCTTCACCTCGGTTGATGATGTGGCCAAGGCATCTATTGATGATCTGACTAATGTTAAAGGGTTAAGTGAAGAAAAGGCGACTAGGCTTATCGAAACAGCAAAAAAACGGCTCATCATTGATGAGCTTAAGGAAGACAATAAGGAAGAAGAAGCGTTGGAGATGAGGTCGACCGATGAACAAGGGTAAAGGTCACCTGCAGGAAATAAAGGAAATAAGAATAGTCTTTGGGGGAATAGATGGCGAAGATTAGGGTCTATGAGCTGGCCAAAGAGCTTGATATGGAAAGCAAGGATCTGGTTGACAAGATGAATGCCGGTGGACTGAATGTGAAAAACTATATGAGCACGCTGGATGAGGACACTGCAAGAAGGGCCAGGGAGATAGTCAGCGGCGGCAAAACATCTGAGATGATCGAGGAGAAAAGGATCAAGCCGACTGTCATTCGCCGTCGGAAGAAGATTGTGAAGATAGGACCTGATAGCCTGGAAAAATTAGAAATGAAAGAGGAGCCGGCAGGGCCCGTTGCCGAAGAGATAAAAGATGTAGCCCTAGAAAAAGAGGAGCAAGCACCTCCCGAGGAGAAGGAATCAGCCGAGAAGAAAGAGGTTCACAAGGATTTGGAGGCCCCGGTAAAAAAGGAGGCTGCTCCCGGGGAGAAAGAGGTGGCCAAAGAGGAAAAGCAGCTTGGAAAACCCGAGCCGGCAGAGATTTCGACCAAACCCGCAGCAAGGAAGGCAAGAAAAAAGCCAAAGGAGCAAGCGGCGAAGATAATCAAGATGCCGGATGAAGTGACTCCAAAGCAGGTGGTGGAGGAGAAGCAGAAGCCGCCCGTTAAGAAGGCTGGTTTGGAATCACTGCCAGTGGAGGAAATTGTACCCAAGCAGGGTGAAGATTTAGAAAAGGCTGCCAAGAAAAAGAAAGATAAAAAGAAGGCGGTGACCAAAAAGGAGGATGATTCTGGCGTCCGGCTTCGCCATCGCAAACTTGAAGTATTTGAGAGGGCTGATCTTTATGAGGATCGTGGGCCCCGGATAAAGGATAGA
>CAYUYB010000275.1:0-4038 GCA_964449025.1 uncultured Desulfobacteraceae bacterium | reverse complement strand
TTAATAAGCATTAAAGACTATTTACACAAAAGGCTGATAACAATATCTGCTTAAATGATATATATTGTTGAGGGATGTGTCAATCTCCTTTCAGGAGCTATGTTCCGGGATTTTATGATGATTTTCCGCTAGGCTCATAACCCCGAATCCGTTTTTATAAAAGAGAAGTTCCACATCTTCCCTGAGGAATTGCCTTATCAGGGCCTGTCTTTCCTCCTTGAAATTATCATTTATCCACTTTTCAAAAAGCCGGTACCCAATAACCAGATGGGTTATGCCTTTTTGCTTCAGGTCCCTCAATATGTCTTTAGGCGTTTCAGCCCTGGTGATTGATCTCCTCAGGATACCCATCTCATCATCAATTAGATACGCCCTGTCGCAGTAATACCCCCTTTTCCCGGTATAGATCAAAAAGATCTTTGCCTCGGTATTAAGCTAATGGTTGATATACGTAAGTGCCGGATATTCAGGGATATATTCTTCTATATATTCATCACGACTGACTTCACCGATTATGAATGGAATCGGGTTCACATATCCAAACAAACCTTTAAGATAGACCGCGTTCAGGGCAAAGGCACAGACCGGGATAAGTATCAGCAGTAATGTGTAAAACTTTTTGAGATGGAGAGATGACATCCGTCGGGCCAGCTTGACAAGATTTACAAAACCAAATACTGAAAGTACAGTCAACGGCGGGATAAAAGTCGAGATGTATCTAATCCTTAAGGAGACGGCAAAAAACGCAAAGACGAAGACAAGGATAGAGAAAAACAGCATGATCTTTTTCTCCCTCCTTAGTCCTTTATCTTCATCTCTTGATCTATAAAAGGCAAATAATGTCAGGACCAGAAGAAAAGGATTTAGCCTGCCGTCAAAATATTTAGGATCGTTGTCCTTTCCCTGAAAGAATATCCTTACGGGCAAAAGGGCTATCTCCCAGCCCGTCTCATTATAGACAATGCTCCTGTAGGTAAAGATTCCGGTGCTCATCTCTACCGCTTCCTCATCTATGCCACCTGAACCTTGATGATTTGAGATATTCTTCTGCGGATTGAACAATCCATTATAGAGTGGATAGACAGGATTATTTTTCCAGTGGTAGTCGCGTATCATCCAGGGTGAAAAAACAACCAGGGAGACGATCAGGAATATAGCACCGTGCTTGACAGACCTGATAACACGTGAACCCTCCTTCGCCCCATATCTGGAGGAAAGGAAGGGGACAAAAAAAGTAAGGATAATTAGCGTTACAAGGCCGTTGTACTTGGTCCCGAGGGCCAGACCGCACATGATCCCCGAATAGACTAAAACCCTCCATTTGAACCCGCTGTTAAGCCATTTGAGGATTAGGAGGAGGGCGGCAAAAGAAAAGAATATTTCACCCAGGTCCACATAGACTGTTGTGGATAATTTCACGATGACGGGGATGGACAGAAAGAATAGCGCCCCGCCCAGGGCGTAACCGGTGTTTATCCTGCGTCTCAAATAATAAAAGATGAGCCAGCCGGTCAGGAGTCCGAAGGCGAAATGGATAAACTTGGGGGCAATATCACTTCCTAGATAAAGAGGAATCATATATAAGAGATCAAGATTCATGGGGTAATAAGAGAAATCCATGAACGGGATCTCATATATCCCCCCGTGTTTTAGATAGAGCTTGGGCACGGCCAGATGGTGTACAAGGGCGTCCCTGCTAACAGGCGGAACCAGAGATAAAAGGATTATTGAAATGACCAATATTACGAGAGATATAATTAATAAGGCCTTGATGCAAGATGTGATATTTTTTTTGGTCATGGGTTGATTTGAGAAATTTTGTACACCGTCATTCCGCGACTTGCATGCCCTGTGAAACGCGAAGCCTGTTTCACCGGGGATCGCGGAATCCAGCGAAATACAACCACAATAACAACTACTGGATTCCGGCTGTTTGACAGGCTCACAGTCCTGACACTGTCGAAAGACCTCCGCCGGAATGACATATCAGATTCCCGTTTATCCTCTTTTCAGCAAGGTACTAAATCCTGACACTATCAAAAAGAGAATAATTAAAGCCTGGATTCTTCGGTCGAGCCGAAGAATGGCACTATACAATATTTTTCGTCATTCTGCGGCTTGTCCGCCATGACTCGACTTGCGGGAAAATCGCAATTATATTTCTATACATATATACGAAATTAACAAAAACGCACGTTCTTCAATTAAAGTGTGGGTTAGGGCCCCCACAATCCAGCGTATTTATTTTACATAGTCCAAATGCTGTCCAGATAAAAAGATCTATATTGGACAAGTGTCACCTGAAACAAAAGACCAAGCATAATTTCATGAAAGTCATTATAATTATAACATGTTATACGGAAGAGTGACATATCCAAAATTAATATGTCGAGCCAAGAAATATGCCGAGGAACATGTCTAATTTGGGCCTTTTTGAATAAGCTGACGTATTCAAGGGAAATATACAGAAATGTTCCCTCTGGGATATGTCAACATCCTGTCTTTAAAGTTCCGAAGATTCTCTCTCTGACTGTCATCACTTTTTAGAAACACAATTGACAGATTATCCGAATAGACATAAACCCAATCAGGTTGTGTGTCGATCATATTAAGAGAATAGGTATTTCGACGCGCAAGGACTATGTCAGTGGGATATTTGTTCAAAAGAGAACGCCATCCTTGTTCACTCCTAGCACCCTCAAAATGATCTTTAATAACGCCTTCCGGATAGACGGTATCGAAACGGCCGTCAATGGAGACACTGTTATCGGGATACAGTTTCCATATAGCGTATTCGCCCCAATCAAAGGGGATTAACAGGTTTCCTTTGATATTATTTTCCTTTAAAAAACGGACGGCCCTGACCGGATAGACATTTGGATCCACTATAATATTAAATTGAACCTTCACATACTTATCGATGGTTATGGATAATTGGTATGCTATTATAAAGGCGACGGCGATACTCAGTAACACTCGAGAAAAAAGAGAAAAGATCCTTTCGTTAATTCTTATCCATCCAAGGGCTTGTGATACTTTTTCAGCGAGAAGAGGCGCGGCCAAGATAGCGACTATGGGCGTATGGCGTTGATGCAAAAAAGCGAATAACATCGCGACTATTATAGTCCCGATTTCCCAGTACCTGTTTTTATGCCTGTTGACAAAGAAAGATAAGATTACGCATATCGAGAAGATCTTCAGCCTGATATAAGAAAGGTCAAACAAAGAAACAGCCTCCCACTCAGTTATTTCGCGTGAGAGCGTGATAGTCTTATAAACAAATACTAAAAGGTCATATCCGTATGGATTAACAAGCGTAGCGGCCTCTGTTATGGCCATCCATAAAACAAGGCCGCGAAGATGAGCCTTATCCTTGTTTTTAATGGAACAGCTTATATATTCCAGGACCACGATAATGGGTAATATCCCGGCTCCTACGATAAATCCCCCATGGCTATTGACCCAAAGGACCATAATAAACGGTAGAGCCCATAGAACATTTATCCGCCTTTCAAGGTAAAGATGAAGCACCAAGAAAAAGATCGTGGTAAAAAGAAATGTCATTAATTGGGGCCTAATCATAAAACCCGGAGACATAATAAAAGCGGATACCACAAGGACAACCACATAAGCCAGGGGATGGGTCTTTCTGTCAAGACACATCAGGGAAAGGAGAGCAATTATAATTAAGCCGATCAATGTTTTCCCGATAAGAAGCCCCGGAGAACCGAATATACTGAACACACCATACATGAATAGCTCCGACAGCCATTCATGATTTATCCACTCCGAGCCAAAGGCGGTGTAGGAGTATATATCAACAGAAGGGATAGCTCTTGAGGTCCATATCTGTTTACCGAACATGATATGGCCCCACAGGTCCGGATCGGCAGTTATGAAGGATAAGAAATAGCAAGTGGAACTGTAGACCAGCAATACCATTAATAGGCACAATGTCTTTCCTGGCATACCATCCCCATATCCTTTTACCGAATCATTCACTGAATCATCCCCTCCCCTTTTTCCAGATCGAATATG
>CAYUYB010000274.1:0-4072 GCA_964449025.1 uncultured Desulfobacteraceae bacterium | reverse complement strand
TTAACACATCAATGGTCATGGGCTTTATAACCGATATGGGCGGCAAGACTTCACACACTGCTATAATAGCCCAGGCCCTTAAGATCCCGGCTGTAGTAGGTCTTGAATCGGCGACAAATTATGTGCAGGACGGTACCCTTCTGATTGTTGACGGATATAAGGGAGAGGTAATCGTAGATCCTGATGACGAAACCATCATAACATACCAGGAAAGTAAACTAAATTATGACAAGTATATATCCAGCGCGCTCCGTCTCAGTTACCTGCCGGCGGAAACCACTGACGGCTACAGGATTTCAATTAAGGCCAATATCGAGTTCCTGGAAGAGGCGGTGGCCGCCAAGGATTACGGTGCTGAGGGTATCGGTCTTTACAGAACCGAATATCTATATCTAATGAGCAAGACGGTCCCTGGAGAGGAAGAGCTGTTCCAGGATTACAGGCAGGTAGCTGAGATTATCTCACCTGATCAGGTTACAATCAGGACGCTGGATCTGGGAGGAGACAAGTTTCCATCGTTCCATGGATTTGGAGATGAGATAAATCCGGCTCTTGGCCTCAGGGCAATCAGATTCTGTCTGAAGAAGACGGATATCTTTAAGAGCCAGTTACGCGCCATTCTGAGGGCAAGCGTCTACGGCAAAATCAGGATAATGTTCCCCATGGTATCGGGTCTGGAGGAATTGCTTGAAGTAAAGAAGGTCCTTCACGAAGTCATGAAAGAGCTTGAAAAAGAAGACGTCGAATACGACCGCAACATTAAAGTCGGGGCAATGATAGAGGTGCCTTCCGCGGTCATGGTGGCGGAGAGTCTTGCCGCCAACCTGGATTTCTTCAGCATCGGAACAAATGACCTTATTCAGTACGCTCTGGCTATTGACAGGGTCAACGAGCATGTAGCGTACTTGTACGATCCGTATCACCCGGCGGTCATAAGGATGATCATGCAAACGGTTAAGGCCGCAAAGGAAGCCAAGATAGATGTTGCCCTTTGCGGTGAAATGGCTAGTGACCCTCTTTGTACGTTTCTTCTGCTGGGGACGGGCATCGACGAACTCAGTATGAATGCCGGGGCCATACCAATACTCAAGAAACTCATCCGCTCGCTTTCCTATGAAGATTCGGTCAATAATCTAAAAGAGATAATTAAATTGACAACCTCAAAGGAAGTAAGAGAATTCATAGCCAAAAAAACAGAGTCCTTACTGCCGGAAATCGGGGTAGAAGGCCTTTCCCTGAATATGGCCATGACAAACAGTTGAATCTATCACTGTCGGCCAGCCCCTTTCTAATCAGACCCTGCTGAATATCAGGATTGTTATGAATAAGAAAGTTGTATGCCAAAATAAAAAGGCATTCCATGATTATTCCATAGATGAAGTCTTTGAGGCCGGGATGGTGCTCCTGGGCCCTGAAGTCAAATCGCTTCGCGATGGCCGGGCCAGCCTAGTGGATGGATATGGCAGGCTGAAAAACGGGGAGGTTTTTCTGTATAACGTTCATATTTCACCCTACCCTTTTACCCATTATGTCGCTCTGGACCCCAAGAGGACAAGGAAATTGCTGCTTAATAAGAGCGAGATAAAACGTTTAACAGGCAAAACAAAGGAGAAAGGATACGCCCTGGTTCCTCTGAAGATCTACTTTTCCGGCAGTCGGGCCAAGGTTGAACTAGGATTGGCCAAGGGGAAAAGGAAGGTGGATAAAAGACGCACCCTGAGGGAAAAAGAGCAGAAGAGGGAAATCGAGCAGGCAAAAAAGAAATACAAATTTTGAATTAGAAAAATCTCCCTGCCGGACACGCATATTTATCTGTATTAACTGATATCCGATCTTAGAGACACCGTATGGTAATATTAAAATTCGAAATCGGAAGCACGAATCTCGAAACAATATCGAATGACCAAAATTCAAATCACAGAAACAGAGTATACTGTCTTTAAAGTTTCCTTGATTTTGTTTTGAACATTGGAACATTCAAATTTTGAATCTGTTTCGGATTTCGATATTCGTATTTGAAATATATCAAAACAATTTAATCTGACGTTCCATGTCTGATCAAATCTAGATTTATACAATTTATCATAAAAACTGTGGCGAAGATTGATAGAGACCTTTGCAGAACTATATAAAGTCTATCATTTTGTCATTCCGCCCCCGCATCAAGTGCGGGATAAACTCCAGCCGGAATCTAGTGTTTTCAGATACTTCGTGGATTCCGGGTCAAGCCCGGAATGACGGAAAAAGATATTACGCAAAGCTCTCTGATAGTGTCCATAAACAACCGACAACTCACAACAAACACAATATACAATTGCTTTGTTGACTAAAATTTGAATAGTGTTTATAATTATGAATATTAGAGTTAACCTTTCATACATGGGGGCGAAACGGGTTCGACGGGGATAAAGAAGCTTAAGTTGCATATCGAGGTTCCATCTGCTCGTAAAACGGGTGGGTTTAAAACAAACGCAGACGATTATGCGTACGCTTTAGCCGCGTAAAAGAGGCTAACGTCCGGTCCGTCTTTCCTGCGTGACGGGCTAGGGCGTCGATCCAGCAGGATAGCTGACCCGATTCACCTGTAGGTCGGTAAGGCGAATATTTATATACAGGTTAGTCTCTGGCGACCTCGCCCAATAGGGAACCGGAGGCGAAAAAATATTATCGGGCTATATATGTAGATACTTAAGCGGAATATTTTCGGACGGGGGTTCGACTCCCCCCGCCTCCACCAACAAAAACGTCAATTAAAACAATAAGTTACACTCGAAAGGCAACCCCAAAAACAGGCATTGTGCCTAAAATTGTGCCTATTTTGGTTGCCTTTCTTCACTAATAACCTCCTTATACTGTTTTTCAAAAGCTGATCCATCCTGCCGCGTGAGATTCGGAATATAACGTCCATATGTCCTGTAGACCATGGATGTGTCTACATGCCCCAGGGTCCTGGCCACCCATTCCGGAGTCTCGCCTGCTGCCAGAGCCCAGGATGCAAAAGTGTGCCGCGTCTCGTACATGCGCCTGTAAGTGAGCCCGCTTTTTTTCATGACTCTCTCCCATGTCTCCCGAAGCTTGTCTTGGAGGATCGGCCTTGCCTGCGTATTCAGGAACACATAGGGGCTGTCAAGATGACCGGTCAGTTCCCTCTGTTTGTCCAACCATTCTTGCATACCAGGCCTGATTTTGATCCTCCGCCGGCTATCTTCGGTCTTAAGATCGGCTTTTTCTCGGTTATACACCCTGCTCAACTCAATGTGGACATACTCATCATCGACAGCTCCCCATTTGAGGGCAACCTGCTCGGAGGGTCTGAGACCCGTCTGAACGGCAAACTCAAAGTAAGGCCTATACCAGGGCGACATGAATGTCATTAAATCCTTCCACTCCTTAAAGCTAAAAGGATATATCCTAATTCTTTTCACCTTGGGGAGTTTCAGCCCTGAAAAAGCATCCGGAAGTTCTGCCCAATCGTACTCATCAACAGCATCCCTGACAATGATCCTCAATGGGATCATAACATTTTGAATACGTTTTGCTGAAAGCGGCTGTCCGTAGCGATTTTTTTTACTTTTAAGGCTGGCTACAAATTTTTTCATGGCAACCTTTGAGCAGATTTCGCTGAAAGACATACCTCCGAAATAGGGGATATGATGAGTATTGAGAATGCTCGTATAGTCCCTTATCTGGCTATAACTCATCCCGGGTTTCATATCCTCCATCCATTTCTTTGCATATTCACCAAAAAGTACCTCTGAGGGTTCTTTAGTTACTGTTTTCCCCTCAAGTAAAGTGAATCGGTCTTTTTTGCTGCTGTGGGGAAACCTTTTCGCGAATTGGAAAATGCCGTTATCAATTTCGGCGATAATCAGATTCAGCTGTTTTCTGACTGCCTCCCTATTGGTTTGAGTGTCTTCCAGCCCGGAAGGCTCACGCACCCTTTCCCCAAGGTAGTAAAAGTCAACCCATAATTTACCACTACGGTTGTACACCCTTCCTCTTTTTCCGGAATTCAGGCGATCACGTTTTCTTTCTGTGCTCTTTATTTCACGGTATTGGGATATCTCTACGA
>CAYUYB010000273.1:0-4112 GCA_964449025.1 uncultured Desulfobacteraceae bacterium | reverse complement strand
AATATCAATTGTCCGGCCCAGATAAAGGCGAGCCTGACTCATTTCGCGTCAAAGGCCGCCATGAATATTGAAGGCCTTGGGGACAAGATTATATCTCAGATGATTGATAAAGGCATGATCAGGGAAGAAGCGGACCTGTATGGACTGGGTTTCGATGATCTTATAGGTCTTGATAAGTTTGAACGAAAGGCTGCGAACAACCTGCTCCGGGCTATCCAAAACAGCAAAAAGACGACCCTGGGAAGGTTTTTATACGCCCTTGGCATCAGAAACGTGGGAGAGCATATGGCCGAGCTCCTCGCGCGGCATTTCGGGACACTGGAAAGGGTGCAGCAGGCGACCATAGAAGATTTCCGATATGATAAGGCAAAGGACACGGGCATCAAGGGTATAGGGGAAGTGATAGGAAACAGTATAGTCTCATTTTTTGAAGAGGAATCCAACAGGAAGAGGATTAAACGGCTTTTGGAATCCGGCATAGAAATCCAGGAGAGCCAAACTGTAAAAGACACGGCCCTTGAGGGAAAATCCTTTGTCCTGACCGGGTCCTTGAGTTCCTTGAAGAGGTCCAAGGCAAAGGAACTTATTACGTCGCGCGGCGGAACATTTTCTTCTTCCTTAACTAAAGAGATAGATTATCTGGTGGTGGGAGAATCGCCCGGTTCTAAATTGCAGAAGGCCCGGGATTTGGGGATCCGCATCATCAGCGAGGAGGAGTTTCTGGATCTTTTTAAGTAGACCCCACCTTAATCCTCCCCTAAAAGGCGAGGAAGGGTTGGTAGATAATCAGGGTTCTAGGATTCGAGGGTTCAAGGGGTCAAGTGTCCATATTTTATTATTCTTGGATTTTTCACTGGAACCCTGGAATCCTTGAATCCTTTAGTTGTGAATAATCGTAAAAAGGGCCTAGAGGCAAGTAGGCTGATAAGAAAAGGAATAGATTTGTGGACAATATAACAGTGCGCCTTATTATTGAAGGCAGGGTCCAGGGGGTATGGTTCAGGGACTCGACGCGGAGAGAGGCAAGCGGACTGGGGATAAAGGGTTGGGTAAAGAACAGGCCCGATGGCTCTGTGGAAGTCCTGGCGCAAGGTCCTGAAGAGAAGGTGAATCAGCTGATAACCTGGTGTAACCATGGCCCGCCCTATGCTGAGGTTGTCCGCGTGGAAAAGATCGTGGAGGAATGGCGGGGAGAATTTGATTCATTTGATATTGTCTGGTAAATAAGAATCTAGCCCCTTTCCCTATTTACCCCTCTCAGGGGGAGGTTGGGTGGGGATATAGATTATACGATGGAGGGCTGATCAATGAGAAGAGTCATTTTTATAAGGTTATTTTTAGCAATCATATTCATGTTCACCCTGCTCACGGGCTTCGGCTGCGGCACGTTCAAATCAATATACAGTTTCAGTAGTCATCCGATCGAATCCATATCCGGGGCAATAACAGGGGAAAAGGCGGTCCTCACCAAAAGGACCTTAATTGCTCCTGTACTGAACTATGCCGGGATTAGAGAGGAGATGGTGTCACGGTTTACTGATATGTTGGTAGGTTTGCTCAGTGAGGATGATCACCTTTCAGTAACTACGTTGGACGGTTATGAGACACCGGATCCGGCCGCTTCATCTCCTCACCACGGTACTGTTATTGATCCGGAACTCGTCAAAAAGGCTGAGGAGATGGGAATGGATATAATCATTACCGCTACTATCAGCCCATTTGATGTCATAACTAAAAAAGGTGGATTATGGCCTTTCCGTAGTATGAAAAAGCAGGTCACTATTTCCGTGAGCATGAACGTCCTTGATATTATAAACGGCACTCTGGTTAGAGCCGAGACCGAAAACAGGAAGATAAAGATGGCCTTTAAAGGTCCGGAAGACCAGTACGAAACATGGGAGGTTGATTATAATATACTGGATGAGGAATTGTCTTCGATTCTTGAAGACCAATTGTCTGGTGTCTCTGAGGCCCTTGGTTCCATTCCCTGGACAGGAAAGATAAAATTGACGGATAACAACAATGTGATGATTAACGGGGGAAAGGACGTAGGTATAACCGAGGGCAGTGTTTTCGAGGTGTTCAAAAAGGCGGAACCGATTCAGTCCTTGAGCGGCAAGGAATATTTTTTCCTGGGGGCCAAGCAGGGAGAAATAAGGGCTGAAGAGGTGAAAAGCGAATATACCATCGCCGTGCCACTGAACAACGAGATATTAGAAGACGGGCAGTTGGTAAGATTGAAGAGCTGATACATCGTCTTAAACGTGTTTCATCCGCTTGATGAGGACCTGAAGTAAAAGATTAAAGCTCATTACAAGCACCTTAATGGCCCATGGGGCTCTCTTTTAAGGGCGAAAACATTAGCAGCATGCTAATTGCGTAAGGTGCCACCCCCCGGTGAACCGGGATCTTCGTCAGGCGGGCGGAGCAGTTGTGAGCTAATAGAAGATTTTCCAGTCCGGCCGAGACTGGAAAAAGGTACCCACCCGCCTCGTCTTGTTTTTTGCAGGGTCATTGCACATAAACGAGTTCGCCGCTTAAAAGAGAACCCCGTGGGCCATATAGTGCAGAATACTTAGATATCATTGACTAGCGTACTCATTAACCGGATGAACCAAGAAATATCATGACTGGATAATGATATCGCTGATATCCAGTCACACCTGTCCTTTTCAAGACAACATGTAGTAGGATTCCAGGATTCAAGGGGTCGAGGGTTCCAGTGAAAATATTCAAAACAGAATAATCAATCCTTGACCCCTTGAATCCTAGAACCCTTGGACCCTTACTTACATTTCCCCAGCATCTCCCTGGCGAGTGCGATAGCCTGGTCGGACACAACCTTCCCGCCCATTAGCCGCCCTACCTCCTTCACCCTCTCTTCCCTGCTCAATGCCGTGATAAGGGTCTCTGTTCGGTTCCGCCTCACGGTCTTTGTTACCAGAAAATGTGTTTCCCCTTTGCTGGCAATCTGGGGAAGGTGGGTGATGCAAAGGATTTGATGGTATTCGGCCAGGGAATTGAGTTTCTCTCCTAATACGTCTGCCGTGCCCCCTCCAATACCTGAATCCACCTCGTCAAAGATTACCGTTTCCACTGAGGCCTTTCTCGCCAGAATAGTCTTCAGGGCCAGCATGATCCTTGACAGCTCACCCCCGGATGCTATCTTGGAGAGGGGCCTCAACTCCTCGCCGACATTGGGTGAAAGCATGAATTCAACCCTATCATAACCCTCCGGTCTGATGGAGTTTATAAGCATCTCCGGGTCATTGATATCTTCCGGGTCTTTCGGCTCGAGACTTACCTCGAATCTGGTTCCACCCATTTCCAGCAAAGCGAGTTCACCTTCCACGGATTTTTCCATCTTTTTAGCTATTTCTCTTCTCTTTAAAGAAAGGGCTGTGGCCCTAGAGACGGTATCTTTTTCCTGCTTCTTAAGGTCTTTTTTAAAGTCCTCCAGTCCCTTTTCCTGGCGGTCCAGGTTATGTATCATCCCCGAGAGTTCTTCTCTGAAGGCCATGACATCTTCAAGGGAGGGCCCATATTTTCTTTTCAGGCTGTTGATGAAGTGTAGCCTTTCCTCCACCTCTTCCAACCGGTAGGGACTAATAACCACGCTGTCACGAAGCTGTCTGAGGTGAAGGGCCGTTTCTTCCAGTTCCGCCTTCGCGGACGCCAGGGCATTTCCGACTGATTCCAGCCGGCGGTCGATTTCGGAGCCTTTTTCTACCCCCTTTACGCATAGGGAAAGTTCGGAGATAATGGAATCCTCTTTTTCATAGAGGGTGTCATATGTGCCAGCAATTATACCTTTGAGCTGTTCCGCGTGCCTGAGACGTTTTCGCTCTTCCTCCAGGAGGCTGTCTTCTCTATCAAGTATGTGAGCGGCTTCGATTTCCTTTATCTGAAAAAGGGCCAGTTCCTGTCTTTCCCTGCTCTGCTTAATCTCCCTCTCAGTCTTCAGACATTTTTCTTTCAAGGCCTCGTATCCATTGAAGGATTCGGCCAGATCCATCCGCTCGGCGGTCAAACCGCCGAAATCATCCAGGAGAAAGAGGTGATTGTCCTGTTTCAGTAAGGCCTGGTGCTCATGCTGGCCTGAAATGCTTATC
>CAYUYB010000272.1:2353-4121 GCA_964449025.1 uncultured Desulfobacteraceae bacterium | reverse complement strand
TGTAAACATAACCATGCTTTGATGTCACGTAGTACTCTATTTTGGCGAGGATTGTGAAATAACCCACTGGCGGGCCCGTCAGTGGGTTATTTTTTCTTTTTCCGATTTTTTATACGGCATTTTAATCAGTAGAATTGCAAATCACTTTTGCGGTCACCCGGTTAACTGTGGCCCGCGACCTTATCCCTCCTGAAAAATGCGAGAAACATGAATATCAAAACCACAAGTACAAAGCATGTCTCATATATGGTGTGGATAAAACCTATGGGAAAAATGCCATACAGAGGGTTGCTTCTGTAATGCTACGACTTAACTAATCCTGCCTTTGTTAATATCTCTTTAACTGATCTGTATGCGGGTGAATCCTCCGGAAGGTCTAGAAGAGAACGCCCTGAAAGGTTATATTGTGCTAAGTCAGCATCATATTCAATATTACCAAGATAGGTTTCACCCAAGGCCTCCAGCTTCTTTTGGGCAGTTTCACTGAACTTATAATTTCCAATTAGATAGAAATGATCGTACTTGATGCCTATTGAGCTGGTAATATCTTTAATCCTTTCTATATGTTTAAGTGACTTTGAAGATGGGTCCAAGATTACAAACAGCTCATCTATATCTGAGACTATTTCTCTGTTCAGGTGTTCTAGGCCGGCGGGAGAATCGATTACCACATATTCGTACGAGTGTATTATCTTGGGAATGACGCCGGAGATTATTGCATCTGGCGCGCAATAACAGCCTTCAGTTAATTTGGTGCCCAGGACAAAGAGGTCAAAATTATCGCCTTCATACAAAGACTGAGCATTGAGTAGAAATTCTATCCTGTCCTGCACGGACATGGTTCCGCCAGTCCCGTCTTTCCTTCCGGCGATAGTATCAAAAAGACTCTCTGAAACAGTTTTAACACCTTCATGTTTTAGATTGATGCCCAGCATTTCGGGCAAACTCTGGTCAGGATCGAGATCAATAAGAAATATAGGTGGAGATAAAAACCGACTGGTTAATGCGGTGAATGTTGTTTTTCCTGTGCCGCCCCTGCCGGTGGCAACAAGTTTTTTTCCCATTTTTTCTCCAAGAGTATATCGATTAAGCCATAAAAACCTTTATTAAAGCTTTTGACTACTTTATTAGCAATCTGTAACTATGATATGGATATATCAGTCTTTTTTAATAATTCTTTAATTGATAAAGAAGCCGGTGAGTCTTCCGGTAATCTCAGAAGAGAACGGCCCGAAAGGTTGTATTCTTCTACATCGGGGTCAAAATCGATTTTACCTAAAAAGGTCTCACCATTGTTTTCAAAGTATTTTTGGCTTTCTTCGTTAAACCCATGATTTGCTACCAGATAGAAATTTCTATAACTAATCTTCAACTCACTGGTGATATCCTTTATTCTACCGATATGCTGCAGTGACTTGGAAGATGGATCCAGTATAACAAAAAAATCATCAACCTCAGATACTACCTTTCTATTTAAATGTTCCAGCCCTGCCGGCGAATCAATTACCACATTAGAATATCTCTTAAGCATTCTAGGGATAGCATTTTTAAGTAGATCGTCAGGTGTGCAATAACATCCCTTGGTCAACTTAGTACCAAGGACAATCAGATCTATCCCGTTATCCGTTTTAAAGAGGCACTCTTTTTCGATTGTAGATGCCATATTCTCGAGTTCATCGGAAAGATATTGTCCTCCAATCTTGGATGCTTCGTGAATGCCGTACAGCTTATCGGATATGGTGCTTATGCCGTGTTCATTCAGATCAAA
>CAYUYB010000272.1:0-2343 GCA_964449025.1 uncultured Desulfobacteraceae bacterium | reverse complement strand
CATGTCTGCCAGACTTTCATCTGGATCAAGGTCGATAAGTAATACGGGAGGCCTCAAAAACTCGGCTGCCAGAGCCACAAAAGTGGATTTTCCTGTTCCACCCCTGCCTGTAGAAATTATTATTTCAGCCATTTTTCCTTTATTGTCAGGTTTTTATTTTATCCAAACATCTTTATGTAAAAAGCTTCATGTGAACCTTCCAAAAATTATTGTTTATAATGCCATGCTATAATAAATAAAGCTAGATCTCTTTCCCATATTTGTCAACATTGCCATAAGATTATTCCAAATACCCGTCTCGGAGATTTCGCCTGGGGGCCGGCAACGAGAGGTATAGGGCTAAGACAACTGGATACCAATGGCGATATCCACTTGAGGAAGTCATTCCTGTCTGGGGTGAGGCAAAGGCGAATGATAATCAAAAGGTATCGGGGTTTGTCTTTGCGCTTTTTATTGCCCTATTTCTTTTTGTCCTGATCTTGGGCAGAGTGTTTTGCCCGCGTGTTATGATACCAGGCGATGCCGATACAGCAGGTCAATCCGCCATACAGCAGGGCAATGCCAATAATTCCCATGATTACTGCGGATGTTCCCATATATGGTTCCTATAACAGACCGAGCTTCGCGTCATTCTTTGTCTTGACAGCGCTCAACAGGACGGCGCCGATAGTGATAAGGACAATTGTACCCACACCGATCGCCAGAATCGCGGATATCGGATAGCCTTCGTAGGGTCTCCTTATCTCATTAATAAAAGACAGCACCATCGTTACCCCTAAAATAAGGGGGGTAAAAAATCTTATAAGGAAAGAAAAGGTGACGCCGATTTTGATCTCAGCGCTGCGATTGACTTCTCTGGCAAAGTTCTTCGCGCCCAGAATCCATCCTACTGCCAGACATTCTATGACGGCTACAAAAGTAATTACATAGGCCATCAGAAAGTGGTCGATAATGTCCAGCCAGTACAGGCCGGCGCTGGTGGCTAGAGGAAAACCTGCTATGAAACTGAAGATGGCCGTAATGGTGGTAGCGGTTGTCCTGGAAAAGGCGAATTTGTCCGACAGTGCCGCGCCGACGGTCTCAAGCAGGCTGAAAGCCGAATCCACACCTAACAGGAGCAGCATCGCGAAAAACAGATAACCAAAAAAGCTGACCCAGACAGGGAGCTTGGCCAATGCTGCCGGATAGACAATGAAAGCAAGCCCCGGTCCGGACTCCGTGACGCTTTCCATGGGCATATTGGTGGCAACGGCAAAGTATCCCAACACGCTGAACACGGCCAGGCCTGCCAGAAAACTGAAACAGCAGTTGGCAAAAGAGGTTATGGCAGCGGAGTTGGGGAGTTCCGTGTCTTTCGGCATAAACGAAGAATACGCAATCATGGTTCCGAAACCCAGAGATAGGGAAAAAAAGATTTGACCGTAAGCGGCCAGCCAGACTTCGGCATCCCGGAGTCTCTCCCAGTCAGGGGCGAGATAATAGTCAAGACCGACAGCGGAACCATGCAGAGTCACGCCCCGGACCAAAAGGATTAACACCAGTATGACCGGAAATGGCACGGTGAAAAGCAGAACTTTGCCGATATTCAATAATCCGCTTTTGATAATGAACCAGATGACCACCCAGGTTGTCAAGAGCCCCAGCAAGAGTTGCCAGTGAAGCTTTTCAAACCGCCAGGGCCCATTGGAGATATGGAGGACACCATTAAAAAAATGTTCTTTGCTGGCTACTAGGTCACTGCCCCATTGAGAGATATCGGAAACATCGAACAGGAAATTCCAGGCCCACCCCAGAACCATGCAGTAATAGATATTAATACACAAGGCACTCAGTATAGCGAACCAGCCGATAAACCGGAGGGGCTTGCGTATCCTTCCCAGAGCGACAAACGCGGAACCCTGTGTCTGTATGCCCAGGCCATATTCGATAATCATAAGCGGGATACCGGCGGTAAGCAGGGCTATAAAATAGGGGATCATAAAGGCGCCGCCGCCATTTTGGGCGGCAATATAGGGAAAACGCCAGATGTTGCCCAGTCCTACCGCGGAACCGATGGCGGCCATGATAAAGATAGACCTGTTTTTCCAATGTTCACGTTCGTTCATAAAAGCGATCCTTTGCTCACTGTCGGCCGTCAGCATCAAGATTTCAGCGAAACCTTTTAAATCAATGTGTTATCTTTTGGCTAATCGCTCAAATCTCCACCCATGAATCTTCCAATTATCGATGGAAATTGACATTTCATCACATAGAATCCTTTCTGCTCGGGAATCATGCACCCTTCTCAAGCCATCCCCAGGGGCGGGGCCTCCATGGGATCGATATAGACATCCAGCAAGGTAG
>CAYUYB010000271.1:0-4141 GCA_964449025.1 uncultured Desulfobacteraceae bacterium | reverse complement strand
CCATCAACCATCGAGGCAATATAATTCTTGTGGCTTAATCACACTTACGGAAAGGAGAAATGATGGGGATTATAAAGATCATGCCTTGTCTGGATATGAAGGATGGCCGAGTGGTAAAGGGGATAAATTTTGTTGACCTGAAAGATGCCGGCGATCCTGTTGAAAACGCTGAATATTATCAGCGCGAAGGCGCGGATGAACTTGCCATGCTGGATATAGCGGCAACAGTAGAAAATAGAAAGACACGACTCCGATGGGTTAAGGATGTCTCTTCCGTAATAGAGATCCCTTTGACCGTAGGCGGAGGCATATCCACATTGGAAGACATTGAAATGGTCCTTGAGGCCGGTGCAGACAGAATTTCAATGAACAGCGCCGCAGTCAATGATCCAGAGCTGGTGAGAAAGGCATCAATAAGATTCGGTTCCGAAAAGATTACCGTGGCTATTGACGCGAGAAGGAATAAAGATATGGCCTCGGGTTTTGAACTGGTAGTCTCCGGGGGCACAAGACCCATGGGGCGCGATGCCATAGACTGGTCAAGACAATGCGAGGAACTGGGCGCCGGGACAATCCTGCCTACCAGCATGGACGGTGACGGCACACAGGCTGGTTATGACATAGAATATACCAGGGCTATTTCAGATGTCGTGGATTTGCCTGTTGTCGCTTCCGGGGGAGCAGGGAATCTGGAACATTTTTATGAGGGGGTTGTCCAGGGGGGGGCACAAATACTCTTGGCCGCCTCGGTATTCCACTATCGCATCCTGAGTGTCAGGGAAGTTAAGGAATATCTGACAAAAAAAGGCCTGCTTGTCAATTTGTAAATTTCCTTAAATGAACCGGTAACTCTATGCCTGATGTGTATGCAGCAGATTTATTTTATAAGACCTGCACGGGAATCGCTAACGTGTATTTATAGAACCTAAAAGACAAGGGCAATCGTGAAACGTTTTTATAGCCTAAATATCCTCCTGTTATGTGTATTAATAGTTCTATTCGTCTGCGGATGCTTAAAATTCCAGAGACCGAGCCTGGATCCACAATCCTACATGAACCGGGGACACCATAATTTGCAGAACGGTGATTATGACCGCGCCATTTCTGATTACACCAAGGCCATAGAATTAAATCCCGACTTTGCCGAGGCCTACTACACCAGGGGAAGCACCTACGACAAGAAAGGCCGACATGACCGCGCCATCGCCGATTACACCAAGGCTATAGAATTAAATCCCGACTTTGCCGAGGCCTACAGCAACCGCGGCGTGGCTAACGGGACCATAGGCCTATATGACCAGTCCATCTCTGATCTCAACAAGGCCATTAAGATCCGGCCCAACTCTGCTAACAGTTACTACAATCGGGGAAGCGCCTATGATAGGAGAGGCCGACATGAGTGCGCCGTCGCCGATTATACCAAGGCCATAGAACTTAATCCTTATTTTGCCGAGGCTTACAGCAACCGGGGGAGCGCCTATTATCAAATGGGCATGTATAAAATCGCCATCACTGATTTCGACAAAGCGGTGGGGCTGAATCCCAGCTTTCCTGAGACCTTTACCAACCGGGGAAATGCCTATTACTGCATAGGTGAGCATGATAAGGCTATCCATGATTATAACAGGGCCCTTGAGATAAATCCCGCATATGTAAGGGCCTACAAAAATCGGGGAAAGGCCTATGATCTAACTGGCCGGTATGACCTGGCCATTGCTGACTACAGCAAGCTTTTAGAGTTAAACCCGGCAGATGCCGAGGCATATGGCAATCGGGGGAGTACATATATTGCTAAAAACCAATATGATCGGGCTATCAAAGATTTTAATAAGGCCTTGCAACTAGATCCCGGATTCGCTGAAGCATATCACAATCGAGGAGTGTCCTATGTTATAATTGCGCGTTATGACCTGGCTATAGAGGATTTCACAAAGGCCCTGGAAATAGATCCCAGAGACGCGGCTTCATATAAATGGCGGGGTGTAGCCATGATAGAGTTAGGTAAAACAATAAAGGCCTGCTCTGATTGGAAGCGAGCATGTCAATTGGGGGATTGCAGTACTTACGAAAGCGCGAAAAGAAACGGGGAGTGCAAGTAAAAACTATTTCTTTACATCCTTTACATTTCAATATAAAAAATAATTCACGAATCTCCTCTTGTAAACTTATAACGTAAAATGCTAACCGCAAATCGCTATAAAGAATTAATTTCAGGGACAGCTATCAGCCTGGCCTAAATTAGTTATAAAGATATATGGATAGCACAAGCAAAAAAAATAATATTGTCCCTATCAGGAAGTACTGCTCCCTGTTCTCTTTCCAAAACAGATCGAATCGCCAAGACCTCCTATTAGCTTTAGGATATGGCCTCAAATGAGGTATCAGGCTGTATGTACAAGACACATAATCCCTGTATTCTTTGCCAAAAAGCGTTTCCAGTCTCGCCATCTCTTTTCTATATTTCCGTGGCATATAATTGAAAAAAAATACACCTAGTCCGATAATCAGTATGATCCAGTCATATCCCCATGCCATGACGCAAAATCCGATCAAAAGAAGCAATCTTCCTAAATAGAGGGGATCCCTGAGATATGCATAAGGACCAGATATTGTGACTTCATCATTCCTGATAAGATGACCGCTTGCCCATACGCGAATCCCTTCCCCTGCAAAGACAATGAGGGTGCCGAAGATCATGGATAACCCGTTGGGATTGGCAAGTACAAGAACCATAGCTAGGGTCAGGATCATAGAGATCGATATCAGTAATCTATTGTTCATTTTTATCCCTTTTATGAGACGATAGAAAGAAAACATTTTGGGAAGGTCCGCTTTTCCAAAAAAATTTTTCTCTACCTTATACAGATATTCAAGATCAAGAAGCCTAAAAATCCTGAATAATACTTTGTCAAAAAAGGGAACAGACCCCCGGACATAGGCCGTGGAAAAATCTATAATATAAGCTGTATCTGTATCCTCGTTAATCAGGATATTCCTCATGTGAAGATCGCCATGAGCCACGCCCCTTTTATGCATTCGGCGAACGAGGCCCTTGAGGTGATTAAAGCATGATTGACTCAATTCTCCTACCTTCATTTTATCAAGAGGCCTGCCAGGAACCTTTGTTATCCTGATCGAATTCCTCGTCGGCCTCCCCAAGTATCCCGGCACACCATCGATCCCTTGAAGTCTTTTCAGCGCGACCTCCTCCCAGTGGAGGGAAATCCTCCCATATAAACGAGATGGCAAAGGTGCACTGCCATAGTCTTTTACAACCCATCCGGTCTCAAACCTTACTTCCCCTTTCCAAAAGTTCCTCGGCCTGTAAGGGACGATCATGTAATCCGAAGCATTGGTTTCAAATTCCTCTGAAGTTGATGATTTGTCGATACTCACCATTATTACCCTATATTTTGATTATGATCTTACCTCGCTCTTCACCATAGTATTACGTGCAGCTATTTGCAATAAATATCCGAGACAGAATGGCCCAGCCAATCATTTATCATCTATTCAGAGATACTATCCCTCTTGTTTGGTAAAGTTCTTCCAGTCGGCTGACCTTTCAATCTGATTTGTCCTTGAGATGACAAGTGCTTCACATCGAGGTAAGGAATCAACCAACCTAATTCCGTCGGCGGAGTTCATAACCAGCAGGCTTGTAGCCAGCGCGTCAGCCTCCATGCCTGTCGGGGCTATTACCGAAGCGCTGTCATTAAGCACAGGTGAAAGCCCTGTCTTTGGGTTAACAATATGGTGAAACATCTTATCACGGTCGAAATAGTTTTCGTAATTTCCTGAGGTCCCTACTGCGGCATCGCACAGATGTATAATGTCCAAATGGCTCTCCTTTTTAGCCGGATTCTGTATGGCAATCGTCCATGGTTCCCCATCTTCCCGCAAGCCTCTTGCCTTGATATCTCCCCCAGCATTGATAAGATGATTCTCGATCTCGCATTCCAAAAAGATCTTTGAAACGCAATCCACGATATAGCCCTTTGCGATACCGTCCAAGGTTATTCCCATACCCGGCCTTTCCAGTATGATATCGTTTCCCCGGATCCGAATCATATCCGAACCCACAAGATCCAGGACCTTTTTAATCTTCTCCTTGGACGGATATCTGTTCTCTCCTCTGGAA
>CAYUYB010000270.1:0-4146 GCA_964449025.1 uncultured Desulfobacteraceae bacterium | reverse complement strand
ACGATTATCCTGTGACCCCTGATCCTGTCAAAGTCGAATGTATGCAGCGGCTGCCCCATTTCCATCAGCACATAGTTGGATACGTCCACAACATTATTGATTGCCCTGATCCCTGAGGTATAAAGACGGTATCTTATCCAAAAAGGCGATGGCTTCAGTTCGACCCCCTGTATCATCCCGGCGGCGTATCTGGGACAACCCGATGCATCCTCAACGGTCACGCTTGCGACATCCTCTATGCGACATCCTCTCTCCTCATACGTGATCTCAGGCAATCTGACCTTCTGACCGGTTGACGCCGCCACCTCCCTGGCAATACCTATTACCGAGGCACAATCAGGCCTGTGAGGGGTCAGGCTGATATCAAGAATGTGGTCCGTCAGGGGAAGGACAGACCGTAACTCCGCCCCAGGCTCCAGGTTTTCGGGAAGCACCATGATCCCACTGTGATCATCAGTAAGCCCCATCTCGTCTTCGGCCAGGAGCATACCCATGGATCTTTCACCTCTAATATTGCCCTCCTTAACCACTGTCCCGTCCGGCAGTTGCGCGCCCGGAAGGGCCATCGCTACTATGGCGCCCTCCTCCAGATTAGACGCGCCGCAGACCACAGGCAAATGGCGACCCCCGCTATCCATCTGACAGACAAAGAGCCTGTCCGCGCGGGGATGTTTCTTGAATCCTGTCACCCTCGCGGCCACGATACCTTTAAGGGCTTGACCTAACGGCTGAATGCCCTCCACTTCCAGCCCCCTCATGGTGAGCAGATCCGCGAGATCCTGGGGCGACCTGTCAATCTCAACATAATCTTTCAGCCAGTTAAGACTCACTTTCATGCGTTATCTCATTCATTGGGTATTGAAATATTTATACAATATAATACTGAAAATTTAAATATTTAAAACTATTATTTAAATTAAAGATTTAATATTGCTAGGGCGATGTCGGGGTATGCTGCTCCTCTTTCAGAACTGGCTTAAAAAGCGCATATCATTCTTATAGAATAGCTGGATATCGTCAATGCCGTATTTAAGCATCGCTACCCTCTCTATCCCTAGGCCAAAGGCGAAACCCGAATATACCTCGGGATCGTAGTCCACAAATTTGTATACAGCAGGATCAACCATACCGGCCCCCAAGATCTCTATCCAGCCCGTATACGAGCAGGTGCGGCAGCCCTTTCCTTTGCATATAACGCACTGGATATCCACCTCCGCGCTGGGCTCTGTAAAAGGGAAAAAGCTGGGTCTGAATCTGAGATCGATATCACCCCCGAACATCTGATGAACAAAGCTGGCAAGGGTCCCTTTTAGATCACCGAAGGTAACGCCTCTATCTACGAGGAGTCCTTCTACCTGTTGAAACATAGGTGTATGGGATACATCTGAATCGCTTCTGTAGACCTTCCCGGGGGCTATTATACTGACAGGCGGTTTATGTTTCTCCATAACCCGGACCTGCATGGGCGAGGTATGCGTCCTGAGTACCACTCCGTCCGAGACATAGAATGTATCCTGCATGTCCCTTGCCGGATGGTCTTTGGGAAAATTGAGCGCCTCAAAATTATAGTAATCCAGCTCAATATTGGGGCCTCTTACGATACTGTATCCCATCTTGACAAAGATATCGCAGATCTCCTTGCCTACCTGATTTACAGGATGCAGATGACCCCTGAGAGGCTCCCGGCCCGGCAGGCTCAAATCCAGGAAAAGATCCTCTTTTGGCCCTTGCTTAGATATCTCAGCGCGGGCCTTTTCCAGGCTGTTTAAGAGTTCGGATTTTATCTGGTTGGCCAGTTTTCCTATCTCGGGCCTCTGCTCAGGAGGTACTTCCCCCAGCCTCTTCAGCTCGGAGGTGAGCGCACCCTTCTTTCCCAGATAGGCTATCCTGTACCTTTCAAGTCCGGCATGGTCTTTAACCTGCTTAACCTCTTTCAAGGCCTGTTCCTTTATCTTAAGCAATCTCTCTTTCATGGAAGATCCATTGTTTGGGGTAATCCCCGGATTTCAGCTGGGTCATGTCTCTTGTAGGTGTCTGGTTCCGGCCTGGTAACACCCTTAATCCTCGTCCGGTTATGGCCCATGGGAGTCTCTTTTAAGGACAAAGCCATTAACAGCGTGGTAATTGAGTAAGGTGCCGCCCAGCGGGTGGAATGGCAACAATCGTATCTAACTTCAGATAGTTCTTTCCTATTTTGCCATGCCGGCAATCTTTGAAAAGGTAACAGGATCATTCACGGCAATATCAGCCAGAACCTTTCTGTCAATCTCTATACCGGCCTTACCAAGCCCCCCCATCATCTTACTGTATGACAGGCCGTTCTCCCTGGCCGCCGCATTTATCCTGATTATCCAAAGCTTTCGAAAATCTCTTTTTTTATTTTTCCTGTCACGATAGGCGTACATCCGGGCCCGGTCCACAGATACAGCGGCAGTCCTAAAAAGACTGCTGTGTCCACCTCTAAAGCCCTTTGCCGCTTTAAGGATCTTATTTCTCCTGCGCCTGGCATTATATCCTCTTTTCACTCTTGGCATCTCTGAAACCTCTATAGTTTTTATACAATTTATCTATTATTTTAAATTACTTATAAGGAATAAGCCTTTTGATATTCTTTAGGTCAGAGGGATCAACAAGTCCTGATTTACGCAGATTCCTTTTTCTTTTGGTGCTCTTTTTGGTAAGAATATGACTGGCATACGCCTTATTCCTTACTATCTTTCCGGTGCCCGTGGTCTTGAATCTCTTCGCCGCCCCGCGGTTTGTCTTCATCTTCGGCATTACTTAAGCCCTCCATTCACAGCTTCTGCGCAGAAAATACGCAGAGCGAAACCTTAATCCTATTTTGGCACAATAACCATGGTAATGTTCCTACCCTCGTCCTTGGCGACCTGGTCAACCGTCCCCTCATCCGCCAACTCCTCCGCCACCTTTTCCAACAACTTAATACCTATATCCTTATGGGCGGCCTCACGTCCCTTGAACATTACTGTTAATTTGACCCTTTGCTTCTTATTCAGAAATCTTTTTATGTTCCTGATCTTATACTCCAAGTCATGCTCATTCGTGTGGGGCCGGAATTTTATCTCCTTGAGCTGAAAGGCCTTAGTTTTTTTGCGCGCATCCTGTACCTTTTTGCTGGTATGATACTTAAACTTTCCGTAATCCATGATCTTGCACACAGGAGGCTCAACATTAGGTGCGACTTCTACCAGATCCAACCCCTCCTCATTTGCAATGTCAAGAGCTTCCCGAGTAGACATGATGCCTAGCTGTTCTCCCCCGCTGGAAATCAACCTGACCTTGCTTGCCCGGATCATCTCATTTACTCTTGTCTCCTCGATCTTATTCGTTATAGCTCCAACCTCCTTTGTCTACAGTCTTCATGGACGCGGTTTATGAATTCTCCTTCGGTCATCAACGGAAGGTTCTTCCCTCCTCTTATCCTGACGGTTATTGCGCCTTTTTCAGTCTCCTTATCTCCTATAATCAACATATAGGGTATCTTTTGTCCCTGGGCCTCCCTGACTTTCATTCCCAGCTTCTCGTTCCTGAAATCCGCCTCAGCCCGGATATCAGCATCGATTAAACCCTTTAATACTCTTTCCCCGAAAGGGATACATCTGTCTGTTACAGTGAGAACACGCGCCTGAACAGGGGCTAGCCAGGTAGGGAATGCGCCAGAATATTGTTCTATTAATACCCCTATGAATCTCTCTATAGAGCCCAATATAACCCTGTGCAACATGACCGGCCGCTGCTTCCGGCCCTCGTTATCAATATATGAAAGATCAAATCTTTCAGGCAAGGTGAAATCACATTGAACAGTAGCACATTGCCAACGCCTGTCAAGTGCATCCTTGAGTTTGATATCTATCTTGGGACCGTAAAAGGCCCCATCGCCTTCGTTTATGCGGTATTCAATAGAGATCTCGTCCACCGCTTGTATGAGTGCCTTCGTAGCCTGTTCCCAGTCTTCATCCGATCCGATCGATTTTTCCGGGCGAGTGCTGACCTCCACCTCGTAATCGAAACCAAATATATTCATCATTTCTTTTATAAAATCAAGTATTCCCTTGATCTCAGTGTCAAGTTGTTCCGGTGTGCACAGGATATGCGCATCGTCCTGCGTGAACTCCCTGACCCTTG
>CAYUYB010000269.1:0-4150 GCA_964449025.1 uncultured Desulfobacteraceae bacterium | reverse complement strand
CACAATCTTGCCTGGAAGCGCACCGATATAAGTTCTCCTGTGCCCCCTGATCTCGGCCTCATCCCTGACCCCACCCAGGGAAAGTCTTACAAAATTACGCCCCATGGCCCTGGCAACAGATTTTGCCAGTGATGTCTTCCCGACTCCCGGAGGCCCCACAAGACAAAGTATCGGCCCCTTGATCTTTTTCGTAAGGTTCTGTACGGCAAGATATTCCAGTATCCTCTCTTTTGGCTTCTTCAGACCGTAGTGGTCTTCTTCGAGTATAGCAGTAGCCGCACTTATATCCAGCTTGTCCTTTGTCTGCTCATACCAGGGTAGAGATATAATCCAATCAACATAATTTCGCACTACGGTAGCTTCGGCTGACATCGGCGACATCAGCTTTAATTTGTTGAACTCCTGCCAGACCCTGGCATTAGCCTCCTTTGACAATTTTTTCTTCTTTATCTTTTTTGACAGCTGTTCAAGTTCCGTCTTAAAATCATCCTTGGCGCCCATCTCTTTCTGGATGGCGCGCAATTGTTCATTGAGATAATAATCCTTCTGGGTCTTTTCCATCTGTTTTTTGACCCTCTTCTTCAGACGGCCTTCCAGATTAAGGATATTGATCTCGCTAGTAAGCCTCTGAAAAAGCCTTTCAAGCCTGACATCTATCTCCACACTCTCCAGAAGTTCCTGTTTCTCAGTTACCTTCAAAGTCAGATGTGCCGAGATGGTGTCGGCTAAACGCGATGGGTCTTCAATCCCGCCTATGTTCTCCGCGAGTTCCTTTCCAATCTTTTTATTCAGCTTCCCGTATTCTTCAAAACTCTCCTTAATACTCCTCATCAAGGCCTTGGTCTGGTGGGTGATCTCGTACTCCTCATCAGCTATATCCGCCTCTACCATATGGAATTCCTGGTTATCCAGGAAGGTGCGTATCCTGGCCCTGTGTTTACCTTCTATAAGCGCCTTTACTGTTCCGTCGGGCAATCTTAATAACTGAAGAACCGTACCCAGAGTACCGAATAGGAATATATCCTTTTCGGTTGGGTTATCAACCGAGGCATCCCTCTGAGCCGACAGAAACACCTCTTTATGATGGGACATGGCGTATTCCAGTGCCTTAATGGACTTTTCGCGTCCCACAAACAGCGGAACTACCATATTGGGGAAAACAACCACATCCCTGAGGGGAAGTACCGGATACCTGTTGCTTTCACCATCCAGAAATTGCAAGGGTTCTTTTGTTTTTAGATTTAACATAATTTAAGCGTAACCTGCCTTGTTTTCATAAATTAACAGAGGATTATCCCCGTTGGTTATCACATCCTCTCCGATAACACATTCCCGTACGCCATGCATACTGGGGATATCATACATGATATCCAGCATAACGGACTCAAGGATAGCTCTCAGCCCCCGGGCCCCGGATTTGCGTCCGATAGCGTCTTTTGCCACAGCACGGTAGGCCTCCTCGGCGAACCTTAACTCCACGCCCTCGATCTCAAAGAGCTTCTTGTATTGCTTCACCAGGGCGTTCTTCGGCTCCGTCAGGATCCTTACAAGGGCATCCTCACTCAGGTTGTCCAGCGTGGCGACAATGGGCAATCTCCCAACAAACTCCGGTATTAATCCGTATTTTATCAGGTCTTCCGGCTGGACCAAAGCCCTCAACCTGTCCATATCCGTGTCCTGTTGAGTCTGGATATCAGCCTCAAAGCCCATGCTTTTACTCCCCACGCGGGATCTTATTATCTTATCAAGCCCATTGAAGGTCCCCCCACATATAAAAAGTATATTTCTGGTGTCCACCTTAATGAAATCCTGCTGGGGATGCTTCCTTCCGCCCTTGGGTGGAATACTCGCCATGGTACCTTCTATGATCTTCAATAGTGCCTGTTGAACACCTTCTCCCGACACATCCCTCGTAATGGAAGGGCTGTCTGTTTTACGTGCTATCTTGTCGATCTCATCAATATAAACGATCCCTTTACATGCAGACTCCACATCATAATCAGCTGTTTGAACCAGGTTTAGTATAATATTTTCTACATCTTCTCCCACATACCCAGCCTCCGTAAGGGTGGTGGCATCCGCGATGGTGAAAGGCATCTTGAGAATGCGGGCAAGCGTCTGCGCGAGAAGGGTCTTCCCGGAACCCGTAGGCCCGATAAGGAGAATATTGCTCTTCTGAATCTCAACATCATCCAGGTCCACGGTGCTGTTAATCCTCTTGTAGTGATTGTGCACCGCCACGGAGAGTATCTTTTTCGGCTTTTCCTGCTCTATCACATATTGGTCCAGAGCCGATTTTATCTCATAGGGCTTCGGCAATGCGTCCTCTGACTCCTTTTCAATCTTTTGCTCTTCCGCGATAATTTCAGTGCAAAGCTGGATGCACTCATCACAGATATAAACCGATGGACCCGCTATCAATTTCTTGACCTCATCCTGGCTCTTACCGCAAAAGGAACATAAGAGTTCACCGTTGGAATTATCTTTTTTTTGCATTTGTTACCTCTATTTATTTTTTTCTTTATTCAATTCTCTTAGTTTTATTACCTTATCTACTATACCATATTCCACGGCCTCATAGCTACTCATATAAAAATCACGTTCCGTATCCTCCCTGATCCTCTCTATCTTTTGCCCCGTATGCTCAACGAATATCTCCTGGATGGTATGCTTGATCTTCACTATCTCTTTTGCCTGAATATCGATATCCGTGGCCTGACCCTGGGCGCCTCCCAGCGGCTGATGGATCATAATCCTGGCATGAGGCAGGGAATACCTCTTATTCTTAGCACCGGCTGCCAGAATCAGTGCCCCCATGCTGGAGGCCTGCCCCATACATATGGTGGTAATATCAGGCTTGATGTATTGCATCGTATCATATATAGCCAGGCCCGCGGTAACCTGGCCTCCGGGGGAATTGATATATATATTGATATCCTTGTCCGGATCTTCGGATTCCAGGAAGAGCATCTGGGCAATAACAGTATTGGCAATACCATCGTTCACCTGGTCCCCGATAAAGATTATCCGATCCTTTAAGAGACGGGAATATATATCATAGGCTCGCTCACCCCTGCTGGATTGTTCAACAACAATTGGTATAAGCATTTAATCACACCTCTTTTCTCAATAATATCATCCGCTGGTTCACTCAATGCTTCCGGGCGGGGTGCCATCAATTGTATGCCCAGCAATTTCAGTAACTTTAGCATTATCCACAAGATATTTCAAGGTCTTTTCTTTAAGGATACTCTCTCGTAGAGCGTCCGTGAAATTATTGGCCTCATAGTATTTACGTATGGTTTCCGGATTCTGCCCCATACTTCTGGACATTTCTTCATACTTCTCCGCCAAGTCGGATTCTTCAACCTTCAGGCCGTTCTGGTTGGCTATCTCCGCCAATACCAGCATCCCCTTGACCCGTTTTTCAGCTACCGGTCTGACCTCATCCTCTAATCTTGCCTCGTCCATTCCCGTCTTTTGCAGACTTGAACCGGACCTTAACAGGTCTTGTTTTATTCTCTCCAGGGAGCCTTTTATCTCTGCCTCGACAAGGCTCTCCGGGACCTGGAAGTCCACGTTGTCTGTTATCTTTCCCAGCACCCTTTCCTTCAGATCCTTTTCAACCCTTGCCTGTTCTCTAAGAGTCAGATCCTCTCTAATCTTTTCTTCAAGCCCTCTGAGGCCCTCAAAATCTCCAAGACTCTTGATAAACTCATCATCTAAATCAGGGAGTTTAACCTCTTTTATATCCCTGACCTTTACCTTAAACTTTACGCTCCTCCCGGCTAGCCGGGAATGAAAATAGTCATCTTCAAAGTCTACTCTTACCTCAACCTGGTCACCCTTTTTGCAACCCGCAAGGGACTCTTCAACACCCTGATAAAACTGCTTGTCTCCGATCCTCAATCCATAATTTTCAGCTTTTATCCCTTCTATCTCCTTATCACCGTCAAATCCCGCATAGTCGATCATAACAATATCACCTTCTATAATGCCCCGCTCGTCTCCCACCGAAACCAGCTTCCCCCTAACCTCTCTTATCTGATCCAAATGCCTGCCCACATCTTGCTCCGTAACAGAGACCTTCTCCCTTTCTACCTCAATACCCAGATGATCCTTGACCTCGAATTCCGGTTTAACCTCAAAT
>CAYUYB010000268.1:0-4199 GCA_964449025.1 uncultured Desulfobacteraceae bacterium | reverse complement strand
CTATCCCTGATTCCTGCGCGACTATTAACAGGATGGCTGCGGAAGATGATATTGTCTTTGTGTATTACACGATTACCGGCACCCATACTGGTGAAGGATTCCTTGATTATAGGCCTACCGGAAATAAAATAGATTTTGATGTCGTAGATATCTATCGCCTCAGGGACGGAAAGCTTTGCGAGCATTGGGATGTCGCTGACACCAGGGCGCTTTTTACTCAGGTTGGCGGGCTTAAAGAAATCGAGAGGTAATGGAATCATGTTAAGGGTACTGGTGTATATGTCTAACCGGAATTCAGTATTTTGAAAAACATTGTTTAAAACTATGGAGCATGGGACGTTGTTGGTCGGGATGACAAACCGTGGATAGTCACGATAGGCAACAATGTCATAGGTATGACATTCTACGAATAGTATCATATTGACATACAACTGCCGTTTCTCTATAGTCTTTCACTAAAAAGCCAAGTCCTTAGCAATCAAATTAAAGGAGACACTTATGGCAGGCATGGATAAACTGGAAAACGTTGTGCGTGACCCGAATGTGGTTGAACTAAAACCCTGGACATCTATACACGACACTATTAAAGAGCCAATGGTTACCGGGCTGGGCACCATTGATATCCCCGAGTCTGTCCTGGCACTGGGATTCGCTCGTATCACTAAACCTGATTTGCTGGGCTACCCGCCTCACAAACACCCCCACGACCAGTGGGTTTACCTCATCGGAGACAGCAATAACTTCGCCGACTTCGATGCCGATGTTGAATTCACACTTGGCAATAGAGTCTTAAAAATAAATTATCCCTGTTATATCTTCATTCCCAAAAACATAAAGCACGGCCCGCTGGATATAAAACGCGTGGGCAAGCCGTTCCTGTTTATCGATGCCAGGATCACCCCGGAGGCGTCGGTTCGGCCAACCAAGATAGCAAAGGTCAAGCCGATCAAATACGTCGCAAAAAAGAATAAAAAATCTGAAAAATAAGATGTAGGACGGGACGGTGGTCTCAGAGCAATTTATGAAATCTGCTGACTCTCGATAGATTAATTCTAATCTTTCAAGTTGATATGCAACTAACGTTCCCGTTTACATAAATGAGGATTTATAAGGGATATTGTCTTCTTTCTATTTCACCGGAGCAAGCTTAAGGTCCCAGACACGCGGAAGAGGTGGGTAAACCGGCATACGTTCCCCGTTCCACCATTGAAGAGCAATGAGCGGCTTGAAGGCCAGGCCTCTATCGTTGAATTTAACATCACCCATAAGAGTACCCTTGAATTCGCCTCCAAACACGGCATCTCTTACCTTTTCGGATTTATAGGACCCCGCCTTTTCTATGGCCATAGCCAGAATCTGGGGATTGGCATAATAGAGCCCCACGCTGACCGAGTCTTTTTTAAATTCTTTCCTGAACCTCTCACCCAGCTCTTGTGCTCCGGGCGCACCCGATTTTTCCGTCCAAAAACCATCGTGGATAATATAATCGGCGTCTTCCCCCAGGTCCTCCACAAATTCCGTGGGCCAGAAACCCTTCCATCCATGGATATATTTCATTTTAACATCCTGTTCCTTCATCTGGCGCAGGAGGGTTATTCCATCTGTGGGAGATCCGAGCCAGATCAAAGCGTCAACCCCCGCTGCCTTCCATTTCAGGATATGTGAAGAAAAGTTTTTTGATCCTGGGGCATAGGGGTCATCCACGGCAAATTGATAGCCGTACTCTTGAGCAAATTTCTTAAAGCCTTCCCCAAACCCCTGGCCATCCAGATTGTCTTCCATCATAAGGGCCGGCCTGAGGGGTCTTTGATCTTCCGGCAGGCTTTGCCAGATCAGAAAAGGTGTCCGGGATGATTCGTAGGAGCTGGCGAACATGTCAGATACCCATTTAAAATTTTCCTTTTCAATAAAGTCTAACCAGCTACAAACGATCTGGAAATAGACCTTATACTGTTCGCATTTGGTACCGGCGGCAATATTGATCGGGGTTACATTGCTTGATAAGGCCAGATCGATATTGTTGATCCTTATAAGCCTTTCGATTGCTGCGGCACCCTGGTCCGGCGTGCTCTTGTCGTCTGCAAAAATGAGTTTTATGGGCATGTTTTCATCCAGCTCTTTGACATAGACACCTCCCTTTTTATTGATATCGGCAACTGCCTGCTCATAGGCCCATCTCTGCTCGGCCCCTGTCATGGCGTTCATGCCTGTCATGGACACGATGGCCCCTATCCGGATGGCGTTCTCATCAATCTCTTTAGAGCAATTAAGGGATGACAGGGTAACTGCCAGAACCAGGAAAGATAAACCCATAAGACTTAAGTTTTTCCCAAACATTTAGATCCTCCACATTTTCAATAAATCTCTTTTCGTTGAATCAGTCCGATAAGACCCTTAGGCATATACTTCATCACAATTATGATGAGAAATCCAGCCACGACAGAGTGTATCTGAACAAAATATATATCCGCTACTGACAATACAGCGCTTACAAAAAATGCTCCCAGAAGAGGACCCAGTATGGTGCCTGTACCCCCTATGACACACATGAGAATAGGGTAGAGTGTCCAATCGAGTTTTAATACGGAGTCCGGATTAATATGAAAGAGGTATATTCCATAGAGGCTCCCGCAGAGGCCGGCGAGGAAGGCACCGACGGAAAAAGCCATTACCTTGTATTTAAGGACATGGACCCCGTGGGCGGCAGCCGAGGTCTCATCCTCGCGAACGGCCCTCAGCGCGAGTCCGGTATGAGAACGGACCATGAGATAAACCACCATTGTCGCGAAAAGGGCTAGGAATAAACCTGTCCAGTAATAGGGCCTTATGGACGAATAGATGGTCGAAGGGAGATGCAATCCATCCGACGCACCCGTAATGCTTCCTCCTTTTACGAAAACCACTTTTATTATCTCACCCATTCCAAGCGTTCCCAGGGCAAAGTAGTCGCCTCTGAGTCGGGACAATAGGGGTATGCCGATTATTATAGCAAGCATGGCAGGTACAAGACCACTCAGAAGGATTGTTACAGGATCGAAATAATACCCTGTTTTTGTGATATCATGGAGCCAGATCAGGGCTGTGGTATAGGCCCCGAGACCGAAAAAGGCATGCTGTCCAAGGCTGATCTGGCCGGTGTAACCGGCAACCAGGTTCCATGCCTGGCTTATTATGATATAACAGAAGCATAAAAACAAAGTATAGACCAAATAAGATTTTTCCGCATCAACAATGAAGGGCACCACGGCGAAGGCGAGCGTGACAAAGGCAGTTAGTATGATCTGTTTATAGCTTTTCATGTATTATGCCCTCTTTACTGACCGGATTAGAAGTCCTTCGGGTTTAAACATCAGTATAAACAGGAAAACGGCATAGGATACGGCATCCGACCAACCGCCGCCTATAAAAAAGGATGACAGACTTTCAAGAAGACCGAGGATAATCCCTCCCAAAAAAGCGCCGAATACGCTTCCGATACCTCCGATTGCCAGGGCGATCATGGCCTTCAGAACGAATATAAAACCAAAGAAGGGATCAAAGGGATAGATCGTGGCCAGTTCCACCCCGGCTATTCCAGCGAGTCCCGTACCGATAGCGAAGGCTACGCTGTTGACACGATGAGGGCTTATTCCCAGTAAGGTTGCGGCCTCCATATCTTCTGCGGAAGCTCTCACAGCAATTCCGATAAATGTTTTCTTCAGGAATAGTACAACACCGGCTGTAGCTAGAAACGCCATGATAAGACCCATAAGCCGGTTGAATGGAATACCTATTCCCATGGGCCGAAACACGTAAGATGTGTAGTTTGTGCTGATGGACCTTGGATTGGCGGTCCAGAATACGGTCATCAGGTTCTCCACTAAAAACATCAGCCCTACGGCGATTAACAGGGAGATGTTTATGTCCTCCTCAGCGGCAGCCCCTTTAAATAGAACCTGATAAATCACTGTGCCCAGGCCCAGGCTTATTAAAACAATGGGGATAAGCGAGATATACGGATCAAGTCCGAGTAGGGCAAACAGCCAGTAGCAGACATAGGCGAATAATATAATCATGGAACCCTGCGCAAGGAACATAATGCGCATTGTGCCGAATATTAAGCTCAATCCGATTGCTGCGATCCCGTACATGGTTCCAAAAAGGATTCCATTGATCAAAAGCTGAATAATGAGGTTTAAATTGAGAATCTCCAGCATTAT
>CAYUYB010000267.1:0-4207 GCA_964449025.1 uncultured Desulfobacteraceae bacterium | reverse complement strand
TCAGGCGGCCTCTCTTCCAGCCCGTATTTCCACTTCAGGAATTTCTCGCCCGTGGTGGGGTAGAGGGCGAAGACAAGGAGATCAAACTCGTCTTTGACCAGATCGCCTGCCTTTTCCCTGGCCTTTTCCAGTTCCGGTTCAAGGTAATCCGCGGCCCTGCCGGTTATGGGGGTGTCGCCCCTCTTGTAGTTTTTCAGGACGGTCTTCTGGATTTCCGGATCCATAGGCACGGGGGTCTTCCCGTAGAGGCCGTAGGCGAGGTCCTTTACCTCATTCGTTACCATCTTGTACCTACCGAACAGGACGTTTAAGACAGCCTGGACCCCCACGATCTGACTGGTGGGTGTTACCAAGGGAGGCATCCCCAGTTCCCTACGGGTTACGGCGACTTCTTTATAAACCTCCTGGATCCTGTCAAGGGCGTTGGCCTCCTTGAGCTGGCTGACCAGATTGGAGATCATACCCCCCGGGACCTGGTGCGCGAGGACACCCGTGTCAATAACGGACATCCGGTGCTTTGCAAGGTAGTCCCTGTACTTGGGCGCTATGGTCTCTAAATAGTCGCCCAGTTCCAGAAGAAGATTGAGATCGAACCCTGTGTCCCTGGTCGTGCCCTGCAGGGTTACCACAATAGGTTCCACGGCCGGCTGAGATGTCCTCAAGGCAAATGGGGCGAGGCATGTATCAACAATATCCACACCCGCTTTGATTGCCTCGATATATATCATGGAGGCCATGCCGCTGGTATAGTGGGTATGCAGGTGAATGGGTATGGTAATCTCCTTCTTAAGCGCGGTTATGAGTTTGGCGATGTCAAATGGGGCCATGATACCGGCCATATCCTTGAGGCAGAGGGTGTCCGCACCCATATCCTGGATCTCTCGGGCCTTTCCCAGATAGTATTCAAGGTTGAACACGTCTCCGCCCATACGCCTTTCAGCAAGGCTTATGCTATAGCAGATAGCGCCCTCAAAGTGTTTTCCGTTTGCCTTGATCCTTTCGACGACTGTCTTGAAATTACGAAAGTCATTCAGGGCATCAAATACGCGAAAGATATCTATTCCGGCTTCACAGGACTTGTCCACGAACAACCTTGCCACGTCATCGGCATAGTTTCGATATCCGACAAGGTTCTGGCCTCTCAATAGCATGGATAAAGGGGTTTTCCTGATATGCCTTTTGAGCACCCTTACGCGTTCGAAGGGGTCTTCCGCCAGGAAACGATGCATGGTATCAAAGGTGGCTCCTCCCCATACCTCCATGGCCCAGAAACCTACGCTGTCCATCTTTTCCGCGATAGGCAGCATATCCTCGGTCCGCATCCTGGTGGCCAGGAGGGACTGGTGGCCGTCCCTGAAGGTGTTGTCCTGTATCTTAAGGGCGTTTTTGGGTCCTTCTTCTAAGAAATTGTTCATAACTAATATCGCCTCCTGATTACTGAAACAATTCAGAGGTTGCTTTGGATTTTACCTGGAGTGAGTGAGCTGGAACAGGGATAATAAAGGAAAAAACCAATTAGCGAGCTTATTCTTATACACGTAAAACAAAAAAGAGTCAATAACTATATAATCACAGGTCCTTTTTTAATTGCTCAAGCTCTCTTTCTTTTGCGGTTATTTCATCCTCGAGATCTTCAATTACCTGGAGCTGATGGGGCCTTACCGAATGGGCCGGAAGCGCCTCCCTCCGGTCGGCCAGCAAAGTCTTAAGCTCCTCAATCTCAGTCTTTAGTTGTTCTTCTCTATCCGCAACCATCTCTTCCGCCCTCCTTGTTTGTCTTACAAACTCTTTTACCTTAAAGAAATCCTTCTGAAACCGGATACGCAGGCCTTTCTTGTCCATACTGTTGGTCAGGGTACAGCTATCCGCGCCTGCAGGACGAACAGCCATAAGTGCGTCATAGACATTTTCCGGGGAGAGACCCCCGGCCAGAATAACCGGGAGCCTGCTCCGGATAACCAGCTCCCTGGCAATCTTCCGGTCGGAAATCTTCGCTGTCAGGCCGATAAACCCCGCTACCGGCCCGTTTTCAAGCCACGTGTCCGTAAGAAACTGATCGGTTACCGGCTCCAGATCCCTGGCTATTTCAATGCTAGGTAATACCATCTTAACGCCTTGCCCGGGGATTGGGATTGAACGTATTATCCCTATCTCGGGAAAACGCTCCTTTATCTTCCTCTGGGCCTCTATATAAGGGTCAAGGTCCTTTGGGTCTGCCCGGTCGTCCGTCAGGTTTTCACAGAGATGGACGAAGTCGGGCATGTAATAGTCCAGGGCCCTGGAAATCCTGTCCACATCCTGGAACAGGGGGATGATGCTGTTCTCCACATCGGTTCCATCTGAAACCCGCATAGTGTCCCTCAGATCAGGCACTCGCCATTCCCTCTCCGAGAGGATCACGCTGCCTATCCGATCGACGCCCGCCTCGATGCATTTCTCCGCCTGCTGCGGGTCCTGTATCTCGTATATCTGTACAATCATTTATTAAGGATCAGTCAACAAACACGGCTATATAAGGTTTAAAACATCTGTATATACTATCACTCTTGTCCGAAACGATTTACCACAGAGACCTAGAGAGCACAGAGGATATTTTGTTTTAATCCAACAGGGAGATACCTGTTGGATTAAAGAACTCATCCCTATATTTTATATTTTTGATCGAGTCTAATTAAATCAAACATTTAAATCTAAAAAATCAACAGCATGTTTTTATTTTGGACCTTAATAAAATAATATATGCATTCATTTTTAAATGTCATGACATTAATCTGTTTTAACAGTATTTTTATCCTTCACCGGCAATACCCGGGGGAGTTCAAGGTCTTCACTGTGCATAAACTCCATGATGTTAATATGCGTCTAGAATTCTATTGATGTTTTAATCTCCTTATCCTATTATTAGAACTAAAAAAAAGGATGTTATGGCTGAATGTCGCCGAGTTCATGCAACAGGACACATTAAGGTATAAATTTAGATAACAGTTGACAGACACAATGATTCGTAAAAGGGTCGTTACAGCGCTTTTTCTTATCCTGCTGGTTTTCGCCATAGGGACCATAGGTTTCTATCTGCTTCTCGATAATCTCACTCTGATGGATTCCCTTTACATGACCGTTATTACTATGACAACCGTGGGTTACGGCGATTTTACTCCCCACATGAATATGCCGCCGGGTGGAAATCCCTATGTCATTAAGTCATTTGCGATCATCATAGTCCTGGTCGGGATGGGCGCTGTCCTTTATGTATTGAGTGTCCTGACCGAATACATAGTGTCCGGTGATCTGGTGCGCAGGAGAAATGAGAAGAGGATGCATAAGCTCATATCTTCCCTTAGAGGTCATTATATTATATGTGGGGCGGGAAGGGCCGGGTATTACATAATACAGGAATTAAGAAAGACATTACGCCCCTTTATTATTATTGAGAAATCAGAAGAACGGATCCGTGAAATACAGCAGGGATTCAATGACCTCCTGTATATCCATGGTGATGCCACCCAGGATGATGTATTTGACCAGGCCGGACTTGAAAATGCCTCCGGTGCGATCGCTGTGCTACCCGACGAAAAAGATAACCTTTTTATTGTTATGGCCACGGCCCAGAAGAGGAAATTATTGGGCAAAAGATTCAGGATAGCTTCAAAGGCAGAGCATTTAATGAGGATGGGACCAAAGATGAGGAGCGCGGGCGCGGACATTGTAATTTCCCCTGAGCGCATAAGCAGCCGGAGGATGGTTTCCGAGATGTTCAGACCTTCAGTGACAACCTTCCTGGACCGGATGCTTAACGATGAACGAGCCGTCATCCGGGTTGAAGAGGTTCTGGTTTCACCCAGTTCCGAGCTGGCCGGGAAAACTATTAGAGAAGCGCGGATACCTGGAAGAACCGGGCTTCTTGTTGTTGCCGTAAGAAAAGGCGGCTCCGGCCTATTTATAGCTAATCCGAATCCTGAAGAAAAGATTGAACCTGATGATGTACTTATTTCCATGGGTGCGATGGAAAAGATCTTTACATTACGAAAACTTGCGGAAGGTAGATAAGTGCTTTCAGTCTTTAAAAGGGACAATGAATTGAAAGATCATATTATCATTTGCGGGCTGGGAGCAACCGCAATACAGATTATTGAAGTGCTGGAATCCTTGCATGAAAAGGGCGGCCATTCATTCCATGATTATCTGGTGATTGATAGTTCGGAAGAAG
>CAYUYB010000266.1:0-4248 GCA_964449025.1 uncultured Desulfobacteraceae bacterium | reverse complement strand
AGTTTATGACTACAAAGGGATGATCCTGTCTTGTATCCATTTTGTGTATTGCTCTGGCAATAAGTTCCTTGCCTGTGCCGCTTTCTCCTTGGATTAGAACTGATCCATCGCTTTTGGATATTGTCGATACAAGATCGAAGATTTCCATCATCTTTTTGTCTTTACCGATTATCATTTCAAACGGATGATATCTTTCAAGCTCGTTTCGCAAGTAAGTGACTTCTTTAATCAGGCTGTGTTTTTCGATGGCCCTCCCGATCAGATTCTTTATATCCTCTATAATGAAGGGCTTTACAACATAGTCATAAGCGCCATATTTCATAGCCTTTACCGCAGTCTCTACATCTTTGACAGCGCTGACCATAATAATCTCAACATTCTGATCCAATTCCTTGAGTTGTTTCAAGAGGTCGAGGCCGCTGATCTTTGGCATGATTATATCCAGGAGGATAAGATCAATGGAGTTTTTAGTGAATATGTCAAGTGCTTCCTTGCCTGACTCCGCTAGAAAAACATTATAGTCATGATTCAATATCATGTTAAAGGATTCACGGACTCCATATTCATCATCTACGACCATGATGGATGCCTTTTTGTCAATTGCCATGGCTTACGTTTCCTTTCTATTTAGGATGATAAATCTTCATTAGGTTTTTTCCTGGGTTCCCGCATCCAGCGCCTGACAGGAGTTTATCGGGCTGGAATCACGAATAATGTGAAGATCCATACCTCAAAAGATTAATTGATAAGGACACCTAAAAAGCAGATTGAAGCATTATCTTATACAATCATCATGCCAAATCTCACAGCAGTGGCTTATTATTGGGGCTACTAATCACAATTTGAGGGAAATTATCATCATAATATATATATTAAAAAAATCTAATATCTACTATCATAAAAGCATGCTTTTCCAACCCTTGGATATGCACTAAAAAGTGTGCAAACATCATTATTTTTCGTGCATGGTTGAACTCGGATTTGAAGTAAAACAATAATTGAATAAACAATATTTTATATATTAATTATGTCTAATTATAGAATAATTTGATCTTTTTAAAAGAAAAAAATGATTTTTAATTGGTGAGCTATGGTACGGATATTATTTGCGGGGTGTCATACAGTAATATTATGATAAAAATGTATATTTTTTAATATGCTCAGAGCCGCTTATTCTAAGCTTCTCCAACATTAAGCACATGGATATATGCATTAATGCACATTTTTATGTGCAAATACGAAAATAGTGGTGTACTAATGTCTTAATCAGGTATTTCATTTCGGTTGTCCTATTTTTTTAAGCATTTGACATTTATAACCTAGCTAGGAGCGGATCACGGGACTTTATCCCTTTTTTTCTGTACACATTAATCTGTGAAATCTTGTAAGAGGCACTCTCACCTTTCTTTTGGCACGGATATTGAGAAATATAAGATTGGGCAATTTAAAAATAAAATATATTAAGGGAGAGTACTTATGACGAAAAAAAAATTGAGTCCTTTTCTGCAGTCAAAATTTAACGTATTTATCTGTTTAACTTTTGGTTGGATACTGGCAAGGTTTTATATATTTTTCCTAGGAAAACTGTATTTTTTTTTAAATAAACACGAAAGGCAGATTATAACTAATGCCGTTGTTGATGTTATAGGGAATACCAGACAGGGGCTTAATATTGAAAAAATGGTGAAAAAGGCCTTTCGTGGCATATTTTATCATTATTATGAAAAGCTGTTTATAGCCTTCGAGGAAAAAGATAAGGCCACGAAATTTTTAAATGACCATGTCTTGAGCAGAGACTTGTCAGTGTTGCAAAGGAGTCTATTAAAAGGGAAGGGGGTCATCGTCATTACCGGACACTATGGCGCAATAGAGTTTATTCCCACTCTGCTGGCCGTGAATGGCTTTGATATCTCCATGATTGCGAAATTCAAGACCGAAAGATTAAAAAAACAGGTTTTTTCGCAGGCGCAGAAATATAATATACGGCTTATTGACGCGGAACGAAAAGGTGAGATCCTTAAAAAGGCAATAAAGGAACTGAAGGAAAATCGTGTCCTTATTACCCAATGTGATGAAATAGAGGAATGGAGACCGTCGAAAAGGGAAAGGACATCTTTTTTGGGCAGGGTCACCGGGCTGGACAGGACCATTAATATTATTGAAAGAAGGACAGGGGCCGAGGTTATATTCGGAGTAATACACAGATATAATCTAAACGAGTATAAATTGATAATGTATTCCTATGAAGATATGTTAAGGATGCTTGGGGGCGCTCCAGTCTCGACGGTCGGTGAGACAGTGTTGAAGGTGCTTGAACAGTTCATTCTTTATCACCCTGAACAGTGGTATCAATGGAAAAAATACCCGGAAATAGAGACTAAATCGATCGCTTTTGCCAAGGCCCAAAGACCTTCATCATCCAAGTTCTTACGACCCGTGTTTGAAAGGGCCTTGTAAGAATATTTTAAAACTATCTATGTGGAAAATCAGACACCTTTTTCAGTTAAGGAGGCTACCTTGATCCTGTTAGTTGAACCCATCTCGAAAAATATCGGCATGTATGTACCCGCTTATCCCCTGCCCGTCATGGAGATAGCGAGCTTTGTTAAATCAAATTCCCCCGAAACCCAAATTGAGGTAATTTCCATCCCCATGGATTACGGATTTCCCCTGACTGCGGCAGGAAGAGATCATGTGTATGATACATTAATGAGGGACCTATCGGCAATCAAGCCCAAAGGGATCGGCATCTCCTGCACCGCGATTGCCCAGGCCGAAGAAACAATACATCTGTGTGAGAGGATCAAAGAGACAGATCCTGATATATTTACATTCCTAGGCGGATATTTCCCGACGATATATTATAGTGACATATTTTCAAGGACATCAGCCGTAGACTTAATAGTAATTGGTGAAGGCGAGGTGCCGGCGCTCAAGATAATACAGAAGCTGGAAAAAGGAGAGGATCCCAGGGGCGAGGGTATCCCAAGCCTGGCATGGAAAAAAGATGGTAAGATATATCAAACCGAAAAAGCCGTTAGATTTGATCTCAATAAAAAGGCGTTATTAGATCTTGGTTTGTTAAGACATCCCGGCGCGTATGATGTGCTGCCGTATTCATTCAGCCGGGGTTGCCCCTACAAATGCAATTTCTGCATGGAGGATTATATCAGGCCGAGCAGGAAGAAGGTCCCAACAAAAACAGTCGAAGACGATCTTAAAAACATCTCAGAAATAAGCAACACAAACGACCTTGTCGTATGTGACGCCCTCTTCAAATCTTTCGACCTTATGCCTTTTTTTCGATCGCTCGGGATGAAGATTCATTTTGAGACTCGATGCGATGTCATGGATGCATCAATGATTCCAGAAATGGCCGATGTCTGCGGGACTCTGGTTCTAGGATTTGAATCGGCCAGTTACAGCACACTGAGGAGAATGAATAAGGTCAGAGACAGGGATCATTATAGAAGATACCTTTCAAATACAATAGCGATCTTCAGAGAGGCCGTAAAAAATGAGGTACCAATAATGATCTTCATGATCGCGGGATACCCAGGGGACACCGAGGAAGACCTTGAGGAGAGCCTCGATTTTACAAGAAAACTGTCAAAAGAAAAAGGCCCGGGAGGACACATCTTTAAAATCGGCGAATGCCATGTCTATCCCAAAACCAAGATTCATGATCTTGCCCTGTCCTTACCTGATGTTGTTTTTGATGATGATGGGGTTTTCGGACAGAATATCGTAAGAAAACCGTCAAAAAACCTGGATTTTGAGAACATCCTTAAATACATAAAGGAAATTTTTAATTTGTCGAACAATACACCTAAACTTCAAAGTGCTTTCTCGAAGATGATGCCGTTCTTCAGGCTTCCTGTTGATGCATTGAAAGATGATATTATTCCTGCTATATGTTACGGGGATGGCAAGAGAGATGTTTTTGAGGTCCATGGAAGGAATCTTTCTCTTTTTAGAGAAGTCTTACCGGGGCTAACGAAAAAATATAAGGAAGAGATGTCGAAAGAAAGGGTCACCCGGATTTTAAAATTCTGAATTTTTGAATATTCATAATATGAAAAAAGAGACAAGTTGTATAAATGCAAAGGCTATCCTTGATTATGTGAAGGCATACAACAATGGTAACCTTGCGGGTCTTTTGAATAACCTTGATCCAGAGCTTGACGAGTTAGCTGACCCTGAAGGGTTCCTCTGTGATTCTAATAATTGGATCTCATGTGACATCTT
>CAYUYB010000265.1:0-4253 GCA_964449025.1 uncultured Desulfobacteraceae bacterium | reverse complement strand
ACAATATTCTTAGAAACGATTTCATCAGCAAACCTCAGTGGGCGGGAATTTATGACATCATGGCTGTCATCGTCCTAGGGATCATGGTCGGTTTTCTCATCCCGCGGACAGGGCCCATCACAGGCATATTAGAAACCATGGCGATTCTAATTCTATACGTTCTGGTAAGCCGATGGCTTTTCTCCCATTATGGTATATGGGTCAATATGGTTTACCCGCTCCTAACTGTATTCTTGATATATACTTCCCTGACCGCGTATCACTACCTCATAGAGGCAAGGAGCAAGAGATTTCTACACTCCACCTTCTCCAGCTATCTTTCACCGGAACTTATCGAAGACATGGTGGCAAGCAAGAGCATGCCTGAACTGGGAGGTGAGCAAAGGATACTTACAGCCTATTTCACTGATATTCAGAACTTCTCCGTCTTTTCTGAAAAACTCACACCCCAGCAGCTGGTAGAGCTCCTTAATGAGTACCTGGCCACAATGACAGATATCCTCCTGAAAGAAAGGGGCACCCTGGATAAATACGAGGGGGATGCCATCATCGCATTCGTGGGTGCCCCGATGTATATTCCGGATCATACCATGCGTTCCTGCCGTATTGCGGTCAACATGCAGGATGCCCTCCTTAAACTTCGGCGAAAATGGAAAGAGGAAAGAATACCACCTGGCGAGCCTCCCAGGTGCGCAAAGGATCTATCTGTCGAAGAATGGGCGCCCCAGGACAAATGGCCCAAGGTAGTGCATGACATAAGAATGCGGATAGGCATCAATACCGGAGAGATCGTGGTCGGGAATATGGGAAGCTCCATGCGAATGAACTATACTATAATGGGGGACGCCGTAAATTTGGCCGCCCGTCTGGAGGCAGGGGCCAAACAGTATGGGATCTACACAGCGGTAAGTGAATATACCCTGAACCACGAATATATCGACGAACAAGGCAAAAAACAGAAAGCCATGGACGCCGTTGAGGCGCGCTTCATAGATAACGTGACTGTGGTGGGCAAATCCGAACCCGTCAAGATCTACGAGCTATGCGCCATGAGGGGGGGGCTTTCATCACAGGAAAAGGAATTGTTCAGTATCTTTGACAAGGGCATGCGGCACTATCTCGATATGGAATGGGACGCAGCGATCGAATATTTTACCGAATCCCTTAAAATTGAGAGGATACCGGACGGGAAAACTACCCCGTCTCATGTGTATCTGGAGAGGTGCGAGGCGTTCAAGAAAACGCCACCCGTGCCGCCAGGCGCGAAGTGGGATGGTGTGTTCAGAATGACCGAAAAATAGGTTTATCCGCTTAATGAGTGCGTAAAGATAAGCTGTTAGCTGTTTGTTATTAGTTATAGGTTATTGGTTAAATGGTGGAATGGTCAAATAGTCAAATCGTTAAAACCCTATTTAAGAAATCCACTGTTTAACCATTAACCAACGCGCTATGGTCCTTCCGTCTTGAGCCTTCTTTCTTATACCTCCTAATCTTCTTACCTACTCAACTTCTGATCCTCTGATCATCTTAATCTTCTGAGCGGGGCATGGAAAGCTCACGGCCGTTTTTTTATGAATATCGGCCTGAATACATCCATGACCGGTGATAGTTCCCTGCAACCGATCAGGCGCGCCACCGCGAAGTAAATAACCACGCCCCCCAATACAGGACACAATACTTTTAAGGTTACCTGCCAGAGACCTGCCCCGGGCCTGCCTTGAAACCATATTAGATGTAAAAGACCGACAAAAATGCCCATAACAACCGACGCCGCAATGATTTTAAACGTTGATTTGATGACCGGATAAAGGTCCCAGTCAGCCAGCTTTTTTTTAAGAAAGTACAGAAGGAGTCCGAACTGGATGGCGGATGCCAGTGAAAGGGACAGGGCAAGGCCGCCGTGTTTCAAAGGGCCCATGAGAACCAGACTGAACAAAAGGTATGCTATAAGGGCCACGGCCGCTACCTTTACCGGTGTCTTAGTGTCCTGGATGGCATAAAAACCTGAGACAATAACCCTTAGCCCGGAAAATGCCCAGAGTCCCGCTGAGTAAAAACAGAGGGCCTGCACGGTCTTTACCGTGTCGGTTGAATCAAAGGCCCCTCTTTCCAGAAACAGGGTTATAACGGGTTCCCCCAGGATAATCAGGCCCACCATCGAAGGTATGGCAATGAACAATGTGAGATTCAAGGAATGGTTCAGTATATCAAAAAAATGCTGCATATCCTTTTCCGCTGCCTGTCTGGAAAGAGAAGGAAGGGCAGCCGTACTGATCGCGATGGCAAATACACCCAAGGGGAATTGAACGATCCGGTCAGCGTAGTAAAGCCATGACACACTTCCTTCAGGTAGGAACGTAGCAAGGAGCATCCCTATGTACTGGTTTAACTGGTATATAGCGGAACCGAAGATGGCGGGGAGCATGAGTAAGCCTATCCTTTTAACCGCAGGATGGACCGGCATCCACTTGGGGCAAAGAGATACGCCTTTCTTGATGATCGGCGGGAGCTGGAGCAGCACCTGCAGGACACCACCTATAATCACCCCTATAGCGGTTCCTACAACTGGCTGGGACAGATGCGGGGAGATCCATATGGTTCCCCCTATTATACCCGCATTTAAAAGGATAGGGGCCGCCGCCGGCGCCGCGAAATGACCCATGGAATTGAGTATTCCCATGAACAGCGCAACCAGGCTGATCAGGAATATATAGGGGAAGGTTATACGCGTAAGGAGTACCGTAAGCTCGAATTTAATCCCTGCTTCCCCGAAACCCCATGCCTGAATCCTGACAATCCATGGCGCAAAAAGAATTCCCAGAATGGTAACAATTACCAAGATTATGGAAAGCAAGGTAAGGACTATTCTTGCGAGCTCAAAGGCGTCGCGGCGGGATTTAACGCGCAGATACTCGGTAAACACCGGTATGAAGGCGACAGTCATGGAGCCTTCCGCGAACAGCCGCCTGAGCAAATTAGGGATCCGGAATGCCACGAAAAAGGCGTCCGCCGCCATCCCTGCACCAAAAAAGCCTGCCACGACCATATCACGGACAAGCCCCAGGATTCGGCTTAGGAAGGTATAGAACCCCACAACACCGGCGGCATGTGTAACGTAATCCTTTTCTGAACCGGATATAATACAATCATCCATAAAAATGAGCTTTTTACCTTGACACTGAAAATAGATTCATTTATAGATCTTCTAAACTTTATTTAATAACAGGAGTCTACATCTTGGCAAACCATAAATCGGCCATTAAAAGGGCCGCGGAAGATAACGTAAAAAGGGCACGAAACATGGCTCATAAGACGCGGGTGAAAACCGTGGTTAAAGCCGTGAGAACCGCCATAGCCGATAAATCTGAAGAACAGGCAAAACAAGATCTTAGAAAGGCCGTTTCTATAATCCACAAGAGCGCCTCTAAAGGACTTATCCATAAGAAAAAGGCCTCCCGCAAGATATCCCGTCTCGCCCGACAGGTAAACCAGATCTTACAGCCCTGACCCCGATAAGCCACAAAGATAAAGAATAAGGCACTCCAATACAGGCCGGGGCCGGGAACCGGACTTAAGAAAACGGTCGGCCCCATAGAGCCGTGAGATTCCAGACTCAAGTTCCTCCACGGACCAGTGAGTTGACTGTTTTATAAGTTTGCCTACGGCAAAAGCTGGGACGCCAAGCTTTGATGCCATCTGCTCGGACTTCACGCCTTTTTCTTTCATCGCCTTCGTGTGCCACAGGAGCCCGAGCTGCTTGTTTATCATCCCGATAACCTGTAACGGCCCGCCTCTCTTATCTTCCTCTTCAAGAAACCTGTTTAAGATGGATAGAGACTCACCACAGTCTTTTACGGATATGGCATTGACAAGCTCAAAGATAGAATAGAGCCTGCTTTGAATCGCCAACTCCCTGGCCTCTTCTTCGCCCACGTCTCCTTCCCCGTACCTTAGCCGCAGTTTGAGCAACTCGGAATGGATGTCGATCAGACGATCACCAACAGTCTGCTGCAGGTAGATACACGCCTGTCTGCTCATGCTCAGCCCCAATTCCTTTGCTGTCTTTCTCATCCAAGGCACTACCTGACGAGGCTGTAAAGCCTCAAAATTAACCGCCCGGCCCGAGGATCTTATCTTTTTATAAAATCCTTTCTTAAAATCAGGCCTTGAAGAGACAAAGATAAGACATGTGGATATAACGGGTTCTTCCAGATAAGGCAGGAACTTCTCCAATTGTTCAGCCTTGAATTCTT
>CAYUYB010000264.1:0-4253 GCA_964449025.1 uncultured Desulfobacteraceae bacterium | reverse complement strand
GTATCGAAATTAGCTGTATTCGGTTGTTCCAACATAATTCGGGAATTAAATTATAAACCTAATCTAATGGACTTTTTACCCCTAATCTGTTTTTACGCGCAACATGAGTATAAATCATTGTTGTATTAAGGTCAGTATGCCCCAAAAGGTCTTGTATTGTTCGGATATCATGTCCACTCTCTAATAGATGTGTGGCAAAGCTATGTCTGAGTGTGTGCACTGTCAATCTCTTAGTGATGTTCGCTTTAATTCCTGCCTGTTTAATCACTTTTTGCAAACTACTCCTGAAAATATGATGCCTTCTCACAATTTTTGTTTGTGGGTCAATAGAAAGCCTAGCTGACGGGAAAACCCAAAACCAGGCCCATTCTTTTCCGGCATTCGGCGATTTGCGTTCAAATGCATATGGCATCTGGACGGCGGGGACATTTTTTCTCCTGTCGTTTTCAAAGATTTTTCTTGACTTTTTAAGCTGTTCACGAAGTTTTTCTTTTATGCTTTCCGGCAATACAGTCTCTCTGTCCTTATCTCCCTTTCCGCTTCGTATGGTTACCGCATCACGCTCAAAATCTATGTCTTTGACCCTTAATCGCAGACATTCACGCAGGCGAAGACCGCAGCCATAAACCACTTTTGCCATTAATAGATTTATGCCTGACATCTGATCGAATAGTCTTCCAATCTCCGTTTTGGTCAACACAACAGGCAGTCTTCTATTTCTTTTAGCTCGCACAGCATCACTGATATCATCAATCTTCTTATCCATTACATGACGGAATAGAAACAGAATTGCATTGAATGCCTGGTTCTGTGTGGAAACTGATGCCTTACGTTCAACCGCCAGATATGTCATGAAATCCTTCACATCCTTGCCTTCCAGCTAATAGGGAGGGCGTGCTTTCGTAAAACGGTAGAATTGACGAACCCAACCGATATAGGCCTGTTCGGTCCGGTATGAACGATGCATAAGCCTTAATATTTTTTGCATTTCGTCCACGGCTGATTTCCACTGGGCGCTTGCTTCCAGACCTGTTTTGCTGTGTGTAGTATTCTTCCGGTCTTTATAAAATTGAAATAACCGTATAGCCTCGGATGCCTGTTTAACCTGCCATTCTTCACGACTCTTAGACAGATGTTTGAGGTACCGTTCTATATCCTCTATTGATATTGAATCAGTGAGCTGTTTTTTAGAGAAGGCATGAAACCGGCTCACCCAGGATAAATAGAAGCCAGCCTTTTTCTCATCTGTTAACCTTTTTGATAAAAGGTAGGATTCAAAGTGCTCCATAATTGCAGCAGTCATGGTATGATAAAATTGTTTTTAGTGGTAAAAATTCAAAAATACCTATTCCTAAATCAAAAAAGATACCTATTTACAATTCCCATGCCGATTGCGTGGTTATGACTTAACATTGCAAAAACGGACAAACAAAAGAAGGAGAAAAAGGGAAATAATTCTATTAACTGAAGTAATTCAGTTAAAAGATAATCTTTTTACAGATGTATGGCGGGATATATTTTTGGGAAATATGGGGGTAACATATTTAGGAAGATGCACATATTTCAGTGCACCAGGCACTGAAATATGTGCGAAATGAATGTGGGGTGAACCGGAAGGGAAAGCGTTAACACCATGTTACCGCTTCATCCTCAGGTAGGCATCTATGAACACATCGATATTTCCGTCCATCACGCCTTCCAGGTTGCCCACCTCCTGATTTGTGCGGTGATCCTTAACCATCCTGTAGGGGTTGAATACATAGGACCTTATCTGGCTTCCCCACGCGATCTCTTTTTGATTTTCATGCATTTCCTGCTTTTTCTTGTTCAGTTTCTTCTTTTCCAGGTCGTAGAGCCTTGACCTTAAGACCTTCATGGCCATCTCTTTGTTGCGGTGCTGGGATTTTTCATCCTGACACTGGACGACAATGCCGGTCGGCAGGTGAGTAATCCTTATGGCGGAGCTTGTCTTGTTGACATGCTGGCCTCCTGGCCCGCTGGCCCTGAAGGCGTCTATTCGCAGGTCCTTATCATCTATCTTGATGTCTATGTCGGTGTCAACCTCGGGCAGGACCGACACGGAGGCGAATGAGGTATGCCTTCTGCCTGTAGCGTCAAAGGGTGAGATTCTCACCATACGATGTATGCCGTGCTCGGACTTAAGGTACCCGTAGGCAAAGGGCCCGGACACGGTAAAGGTAACATTCTTTATCCCCGCTTCGTCTCCCGGCAGGTAGTCGATTATCCGTGTTTCCATATCCCTGGATTCGCACCACCTGAGATACATCCTTAGGAGCATCTGGACCCAGTCCTGGGCCTCCGTGCCGCCGGCGCCCGCGTTAATAGCCATAATGGCGTTTCTTTTGTCGTCACGTTGGCCGAGCAGGGCCTGGACCTCAAGTGCCTTAAGTTCGTTTTCCAGGCCCAGGACATCTTTTTCCACGTCTCTATAAGCGGTCTCGTCATCTTCCTCCAGGGCCATTCTGAGGAGAATCCCGGCGTCCTCTGCCCCGAGGTAAAGCTTCTGCCATAGAGCTACGATCTCTTTATAGGCCGCCCTCTCCTGAGTTATCCTGGATATCTCATCTTGACTCCTTTGCCAGAAGTCGGCACGGCCCATGGTCTGTTCCAGTTTTTCAAGCTCATTTTCCTTGTGATTAAGGTCAAAGATGCCCTCGAAGCTCGGCGAGTATTTCTGTAATATATTCTATTCTTTCCGTGAGGTTATTGTCCATCTTCGATTGATTCTCCTTCTCAGTATCTCCGGTTTGGCGATGCAGATTGATGATAACATAATCCATGAAAAAATTTAATCAAGCATAATATCAGAATAACGTACACAAAGATATCACCATATTTGCAATAGAAGGTAATAGAGGCGCTTGCCGAGGTGATTTCACCCATAAGCACCTCTTCTTCAAAAAGGTCGCTCCTGGCCGTGATCCTTCCTTTTTCATCGATAAAGGCGCTAAACCCGGTGTTGGCGGCCCGGACAAGGGGCCTCCTGTTTTCAACCGCCCTGAACAGCGCCATGCTCAGGTGCTGGTAGGGCGCGCTTGTCACGCCGAACCAGGCGTCATTCGTCAGGTTAACCAGGAGCAGGGAGCCTTTTTTCACTTGGACGCGGGAAAGTCCCGGGAATATTGATTCATAGCAGATCAGCGGGCCCGCGGTAAGACCGGGTATCTCCAGGGGGGCAGTTTTACTTCCGGGGCTAAAATCTCCCGCCGCCGGGACCAGGCGGTGGACAAAAGGAAGGAATCTCTTCAAAGGCACGTACTCCCCAAAAGGCACAAGGTGGACCTTATCATAGAAGCCTGTTGAGCCGTCTTTTCCTGACAGCCAGTATATGCGGTTATAGTATATTTCTGAGTCGTCTATTACCTGGTATGCGGGGCTGCCGAAGATCATCCGGGCGCCTGATTCACATGATATACTGTACACGTCTTCCGCGAGGTCACCGCCATCCTGGAAAAAGAAGGGCAGCGCGGTCTCGGGCCATATAATTAGATGGGGCTTAAAGCCGTAAGTTATTTCGGTCAGTCTTCGGTATGTGTTGATGGTCTCTTCCTGATACAGATAGTTCCATTTGATGGACTGGTCTATATTGCCTTGCACGACGGCGACCCTGATGGGGGTCGGAAATTCGGTTACATCCTCTTTTTTTGTTACCCAATAACGGCCATAAACCAGGGAAGCAGACAAGAAGGCAAGCAGGAGCAATGTCTCCATTCCCAGGTATCTTTTACGGGCCCCGGGGTCGTTTTTAAAGAACAGCATGTAGATGAGCACATTGGTCAGCAAGATAAGGAAGGATATGCCGTATACTCCCACTATATCGGCTATCTGAATCAGATGAAGATGCCTGAACTGGGTGTAGCCCAGAAGGCACCACGGGAAACCTGTTAATAGCCGGGACCTCATGTATTCTAGGGACACCCAGATGCCGGCCGTTATGACCGCCTGAAAACGGGAGCCTTTGAGATAGACTGCCAGCGATGAAAACAGGGCGGGATAAAGGGAAAGATACAGGCATAAAAAGATAAGGATGGTTATACTCACAACGATGTTGAGACCGCCGTAGGTGTTGAGCACAATGATGATCCAGTAGGCGAGCGTAAGGTAGTGGACCAGTCCCGTAATGAGTCCCAGCCGGAAAGCAATGGAAGGATGTTCATTCTTTAAGGCAATCAGCAGCGGAACGAAGGCAAACCATGCCATAAAGGACAGTTTACCGGGAGGGAAGGAAGCGG
>CAYUYB010000263.1:0-4260 GCA_964449025.1 uncultured Desulfobacteraceae bacterium | reverse complement strand
TTACATCGCCATCGCCGACCTGACCGAAGAACTTGTGATCGACCAAGGCTGTCATGTGCAGGAACTCTAATTGAGGCAAGATGTCCACCAGGGGGTCTCCGATATTGAGAATGGAAATCTCGCAACCGGAACAGGCGTTCAACCAGTCCTCCACCACGGTCATTGCCATATCACTACCTCCTTTCAACGAAACCGGGTCTTCATGACCCTGAATTTACCTACAACAATCTTTAATGCTCTCTGATCCTCGACAACCTTAAAAGATTGTTTCATCCGGTTAATGAACATGCTGGTTGATGATATATAATTATATTTGGATCATCTCCAAATTAGTTGAGACGAAAACGTGTATTCAGCTAAACACTTTGCCTTTAATGGCTTGGCTGAAGCTGCCAAAATCCAATTACCCAACTCCAAAAACCCATTTCTTCGCCCCAAACGTCATTACCCGGCCCCAAACGTCATTACCCGGCTTGTCCGGGTAATCCAGGGTCATGGAAAAGCTAAAGCAGTTGATTCCTGGATACCCCGGATAAACCGGGGTATGACAAAGTTGATCATCAAGCGGATGCGGAAGATTCATTCTGTAATCACCACATCCTTGACAACCCTTCGGGTATATAGGAAGAGCTTTTCATCCTCTTCGTATGTCTCGACTTCGAAGCCTTCCTTCTTGTATCCTTGCATGGCGTCCAGGATCGCCTCTTTGGATTGAAAATCAACACCGTTCCACATGAATTTCTTGCCATTGATGGTCAAAACATTCATCGGCATATCCTGATTATCCTTTCATACCACGATTGAGATGAGACCGTTCAGATACAGGCACCACGATCCACACTATTACTAACAAGAACTATGCCATTGGCATCCCTTTAATGAATACATTGTTATTCCAGATAGTTAGACTTCTCTACCCGTTATTTCCTCATCATAAATCCGTCCTATTGAAAAAGACTGTGTCCTGTGAGATTGGAATCCGTCTTTTTTAGGTGGATTTTATGAGGAGGATAGGGCAGAGCTCATGGTAAATGTAAAAAATATCAAAGTCTTGGAAGTTGCGTATCCGCCTTCAAATGAAACCGGTGAGATGAAATGAGATATTGACAATTCCCGTGTTTTCGGGGATTAATGGTATGGCCCGATCTGTTTATATCTCTCTTTTGGTTCATCCGGTTAATAAGTGCGGAAAGCGCTTTGTATAGATACTTGGTCTGGCCCCTGGGCCGAATATGACCAATCTTGCTATAGTTTTATCACCGAGTGTACTCATTTGCCGGATGATCCATTTTTTTAAGCATTCCTAAGAGGGAATTATAGCCCTATATGAATCCATATCTTGCCTTGTTTGAACCATCAATACGGGGATGATATATTGGCGGCGATATTGGGGGGTATGATGAGCAAAACGGAGTCTTACGAACAGCTTGGACAGAGGGTTGATGGACTGGAGAAAAGGCTTTCCGCATGCCGGAAAGAACTGGATTGTCTTTATGGCATTTGCAGGTTGGTCGAAGAACGCAGGATCACCTTAGACGAGCTTGTGCGAGGGATACCCGCAATGCTCACTGGCTCCTGGGGGCACCCGGAAACAGCGTGTGCAAGGATTATTATGGGCGGTAAGGAGTTTTCGACGGAAAATTTCAGGCCCACGAAGAGGAGAGTGGCTGCCGACATAAAGGTCGAGGGCAGGAAAGAGGGTGTAATCGAGGTCTATCATCTCGGAGAAACACCGGAAAGGGATGTGGGTCCTTTTTCCAAGGGGGAGGGAAATCTGATAGACGCTGTGGCGGCTTCGCTGGGAAGGATGATGGAACGAAGACAATGGGAAGAGGAGACAAAACATCAGTGGGAACAGTTTGCGGCGATCATCGATAACTTCGCCGACAGCCTTTACGTCTCTGACCCATACACCTACGAAGTGCTTCTGGTCAATAAGTCGCTCAGAGAGGCCCTGGGCAGAGATCCTGTCGGGGGGCTCTGTTACGAAGAATTTCAGGGTCGCAGCTCACCATGTGAGTTCTGCACTAATGATATTATTTTGAAGGATAAGAAACCGCACGTTTGGGAGCATCGAAACCCCCTCCTTGGCAAAGACCTATTACTCACGGATCAGATAATAAGGTGGCCTGACGGCAGAAAGGTCAGATATGAGATAGGTATCGATATCACGCAGCGTAAGCGTGATGAGGCGGAACGGCTGCGATTAGCGGCTGCCATTCAACAGACCCAGGAAGGGGTGTTGATTGCCGATACAGGCTTGAAGGTCCAGTATGTCAACCCAGCCCTGGAATCCATAACCGGGTATGCAAGGGATGAATTTATGGGCCGGGACGCGGACAGATTTTTGAGTGGAGAACACCACGGAACAACCCTGAATCCCCTGCGAGATGTCGTTCCAAATGGTACCCCCTGGAGTGGACACCTGATTAGAAAAAGAAAAGATAAGATCTTTTATGATGCTGAACTAACCATTACACCCATACGGGATGCTTCCGGTGCCGTCACGAGCTATGTTGTTGTGGAGAGGGATGTAACCCATGAGGTCAGACTGGAGAGAGAACTCCGGCACAGGCGTCAAATGGAGGCACTGGGGACCTTGGCCGGGGGCATCGCGCATGATTTCAATAATATCCTTATGCCCATTACCATAAACACGGAATTGGCCCTTCGAACTGCCGGTGGATCGAAAGCATCGGAGACCCTCCGGTACGTGCTTGAGGCCGCAAAAAGGGGGAGGGAACTCATAAAGCAGATCATCACTTTCAGCCGCCGCGGTGAACAGAAACGGGAACCGATCAGGATCGCGCCGGTTGTAAAAGAGGCCCTCAAACTTCTCAAGGCGTCAATCCCTTCGGATATCACCATAAGGGAAAGCATCAACGATGGGCCCTCCGAGGTGGTGATGGCTGACTTTACCCAAATCTATCAAGTGCTCATGAACCTCTGCACGAACGCTGTCCATGCCATGAGAAAAAACGGCGGCGTAATGGACTTGAGCCTTAAAAGCGTGGAGGTCGATGAAGACACCGCGTCCTCGCACGCGGATCTGGAACCGGGACCGTATCTCAGACTGACCGTGAGCGACACGGGGGAAGGCATGGATCCGGAGACACTGGAACGGATCTTCGAGCCCTTCTTTACCACAAAGGAACGCAGCGAGGGGACAGGGATGGGGCTTGCCGTTGTTCATGGCATCGTAAAGAATTATGGTGGAGCGATTACCGCGCGCAGCGAGGCAGGGAAAGGGACCACCTTTGATGTATATCTGCCCAGGGTGGAGGGGAGACTGGAGAGAGAGGATATTTCCCCCGTGGATGTCCCGACAGGAAACGAGCGCGTACTCCTGGTGGATGATGAGGAGCCGGTCCTGCGGAGTGAGCAGGATATGCTGGTGAGCCTCGGCTACGAAGTCATCGCTGTCTCTGGAAGTGACGCGGCGTTGAAGTTGTTCCACGCCCGGCCTGATGAATTCGATGTGGTGATTACGGATCAGGCCATGCCGGCCATGTCCGGCATAACCCTGAGCCGGAGACTTCTTCGAACCAGGCCGGACATCCCTATTATCCTGTGTACCGGATTCAGCGAGACGGTGGATGAAGACAAGGCCAGGGCTGAGGGTATAAGGGAATTTGTCATGAAGCCCTTTACCATCAAAGAGATGGCCGATACCATCAGACGTGTCCTGGACACATAACCTTTATATCTTAGGTATCATGGCGGATATCCTTATTATCGATGATGATCAGCTCGTATGCTCCACCCTCTCAAACGTGGTGAGCGATCTGGGGCACTCTTCCACCTGCGCCCTTACCCTTAAGCAAGGTCTTGAGATTATCAACGGCCGTCCCTTTGACGTGGTGTTCCTGGATGTGCGGCTGCCCGATGGAAGCGGTCTTGATATCATAAAGGATATTCGAGATACACCTTCTTCCCCCGAGGTGATTATCATCACGGGTTTCAGCGACGTGGACGGCGCGGAACTGGCTATCGCCCATGGCGCGTGGGATTACCTCGACAAGAGCGCCTCTATCGATGAGATCATCCTGCCCCTTAAAAGGGCCCTCCAGTACCGTCAGGAGCGTCAGTCCAAGGTCCGTCCCACCCCTCTCAGGCTGGAGGGGATCGTTGGGAGCAGTCCATCAATGAGGAGGTGCGTTGAACTTCTGGCGCAGGCGGCGAGTAGCGATGCGAACCTGCTGGTCACGGGGGAGACAGGCACGGGTAAAGAACTCTTCTCCTGGGCCGTCCATCATAACA
>CAYUYB010000262.1:0-4271 GCA_964449025.1 uncultured Desulfobacteraceae bacterium | reverse complement strand
ATGATCGCATACGGACTTCCTTTATCGCCAAATGCCTTACAACAAAGAAAATAGACAAACCTATTAAAACTAACGTCATTATATCCGCCCACTCATCAGGCAAAGGAGTCCATGACCATCCCAAACTGGATTCTTCCAATAAAGATATATGCCCCCCCAACCATATGGGAACGACAAACAGGCATATGTGAAAGACATACCGGAGCGCGGAATAAAGAGGCCTTTTAAACGCCGCCATGTGAAAAGGTATCAGGAACCGCGCGAAGATTGCCGAGAAATATCCGATTTTACTTCCAGAGGGATTGCTAGTTTTTACTATGGAAAATACAAAGAAGAAGACCCTGATTATTAACCCTATAAAAAAGGCTAGAAAAATGATCTTCAAGAGCGGACCTTCCACAAATGTCACGAAATCCATCTGTTGAGATCCTCCACTAGGTTGTTGTCAGTTACCCTCATTAAGCATATCTACCAGATATCTCTTCGGATATTACTATTCGTGTTCATTACTACGAACTTCTTTATGGATAGACTATCATACGTCTTACGCTTGTCAAGTAAAAATAATAATGCTAAATAGTTATATCATGCTAGATATAACAAAAATTTATTGACAAACAACACAAAAATCATTCAAATATACTCAATCTGTTCACTATGGCGAACCATGAAGAAAAGATCTCTCGCACCATCTGTAAAAAAGGCCTTTGATATCCTCAGTTTTATATCTTCTTCTCAAGAAGGTATGGGGCTGAACGAAATCGCTAGTAACCTCAATATAGCCAAGAGCACGGCACATGGAATCATATCAGTGCTTACGGATGTGGGGTTATTAACCCGTGACCCTTTTACGAAAAAATACGAACTGGGGCTTACTCTCTTTGAATTAGGCCGTAAGGTATACACGCAGATGGATATAAGAGGAATATGCAGACCTATTATGGAGGAACTAATGGGAAAGGTCCAGGAAACCGTTTTCTTGGGCGCCTTAAATGGAGACCGCAGGTCAATTCTGGTTTTGGATGTCGTAGAATGCGAACATGATTTTAAGATAACATCACCTGTCGGCTCTAAGCTCCCTCTGTTCGCGGCAGCACCAGGGAAGGCCCTTTTATCTATTATGGATAAAGATGAGGTTGTAGAGATCATAAAGGAAAAGGGACTCCCCAAATATACCGAAAAATCGATAACAGATATGGATAGATTTATTGAAGCGATAGGAGAGGTTCATACTAAGGGTTTCGCAGTAGATTATGAAGAATATATATCAGGTGTAAGGGCTGTTGCCATTCCTATATCCGGAGGGAAAAAACATCTAGCCACCATATATGTGGTTGGATTCAAGGCAAGGCTTAGTCAACAAAAAATGGATATTCTGAAAAAGGAGATAACGGAAGCAGGCAAAAGGATTAACCGAAGGATTAAAGATAAGCTTCACATATCTTAATTAAAAAGATGGCGAGGAACAGGCCGGAACACGCCCCTAGATAAAATACCAAGCTGTCAGCTGAGCGTTTGAATTTGTTATCATTCAAGAGATAATAGATTACTGCGGTAGGGAGGCTGAGGATAAACGAAAATATCACAACTATCTTACTGGGATATACCGGTGAGGCCCAGTAGATTACCAGCGCTGGTGTCAGCCACATCACGGAAATGATACCGAATATAGACCATGCGGTGATACGGAATCCGGTTATTTGTGGCCTGGACTCAATCAACTCATCCATACTGTCAAGCTCTTCCGGAGCAAAATTTGATTGTTTTCCGCGGCTTCTAGCGTTCACAACTGCCCTTGCAATTAGATATACTATTCCATAAAATATACTTGAAAAGATTATTACCACATCTTTTTGAAGATGTAAGGCCTTTAGTAGATATAATATAAATTGGACGCCTAAAAAAATGAATATTGAGCAGAGGAAGGTAATGCTAAATCCTGATAGGAGACATTTCACCCAATTGTTCCCGATTCTCATTTTAACGATCTTATAGTTCATTAATAACTAACAGGATTCCCTAAATTACTGTTAATAATATGTCTTAGATGGTCCTTATAGATAAGACCCTGAGAAATCATTGAAAATCGTATTTCCGGCTCACGGTAAATAATAATAAAAGTTGAAAATAAGTCATCTTTTTTCTTGACAGACATAAACTTTAAATTTTATAAACGCAAGCCTTAATACACCGATTTTTGGAATGTGAAATTTTCTCTTTTTAAAAAATTTTACTTTGGTAATTTCCTCTTGAATTCGTTATTATAATATATTACATAATATGGATTCAAAAACCTGATTAGATTGTTTTGGCCGAAATCGGCTAAGAGAAACGGAGGGCAAAAATATGATTCAACGGATCCTATTAACCATGATACTTTTAATCTTCTTTGGGAGTCAGATCGCATTAGGCCAGACAGAACCCAAAAAGGTAAGTGAAAAAGTATCCAAGGCCATAGCTACTGAAGGTGCGATCCAGGAAAATGCAGATAGCTGGAACTGGGAAAAGAAGGATATGATAGATGAAATCAGGGATCTCAAATATCGAGTGACATGGTTACAGTACCGCCAAGAGAAGAATAAAATCTACATCGAGACCGTTAAAGAGAATATTAAGGATCTGGAATTCAAGAAAGCTGAGATCAATAAACTTAGGGAACAACTGGAACCTTACCTGGAAGAGGTCGTCAGCAAGCTGGAAACTTTCGTGGAAAATGATATGCCGTTTTTACCTCAAGAGAGACAGAAAAGGTTGCAGGCGCTGAAAAACTCGATGGATAATTATGATGTAGCGTTGAGTGAGAAACTCCGTCGGGTTTTTGCTGAAGGTCTTGAGATCGAAACAGAGTACGGCCAGATGGTAGAAGCTATAGAGGACCAAATGCTGAAAATTAAAGGCATAGATACAGAGGTCGTAATCTTTCGTTTGGGACGGGTGGCTATGTTGTATATGTCATTGGACGGGACCCAGCTAGGTCAATGGAACCATGAAACCAAGCAGTGGGAACCGATTCCTGATGATCTGTACAGGAATGTCCGCAGGGCATTGGATATAGCCCAACGCAAGCGCACAGTAGAAATCGTTGAAATTCCTTTAGGAGCGTTATGATAATGAAAAGATATTGGAAAAAAATCACGGTCTTTGCGGCGGTAGCATCTATTATCCTTTTTGCAAGCACATTGATTGCCGCAGAAAATTGGGAACAGGTGGCCAGTGAGATCAACTCTGAACAAGACCAGGCCGTAGAAGAAGCCGCAGAAACAGAACGGATGATGAAAATGGACAAGGCTGACCTGGAAAAAGAACTGGCAGCATTAAAGGCTCAGGAGAAAAGAGAACAGAATGTCTTGGACAAGCTTCGAGCCGAATTCGAATCCTTTAGAAGGCAAGAGGAAAAATTGAAGGAGGACCTGGCAAACGAGCAGGAAGAAATCGATGCCATCGAAGGAACGGTCCGAGGAACGGCCAAAGACGCTTCCGGGGTGAGCAGGGATAATCCTATCACCGCGGAATATCCCGAGAGGTCGGATGTATTGCAAGAGATTATCGACTCCAAACGATTTCCCGGGATGGAGTCCATACAGACCCTGGCGGACTTCTATTTTAGGGAGATGTCCGAACAGGGCAAAGTCATTTGCCGAACAGGGGAGTTCGTCGGTCCCGATGGCAGGAATACGATAGGGGAGATCTGCCGTATTGGTATCTTCACCACCTTTTTCCGCAAGGACGACGACGTAGTGGGTTTTCTTCTTCCAGATGCGGTGGGAAAACGCCTGATTTCTATTTCAGGCGATATACCATGGACGACCCAAGGACAGATTAAGGATTATCTTGACGGCGAAAGCAATATTGCGCCTATAGACCCCTCCGCGGGTGGAGCCTTCACCAAATTAACTACGAAGGAGAGTTTCCGCGATTGGTTGGCAAAGGGCGGTTCTTTGATGTATGCCATCGCAGCTGTTGGACTCTTCGCATTGTTATTGGCATTGGAAAGGTTTGTTACATTGGCGACCAAATCAAGGGCCTCAGACAAGGTTATATCGGATATTAAAAACATGGTATCCAAGAATAGATTGAAGGAAGCGGCCAATTATTGCGAGAGCAAGAGCCGTATACCAACCTGCCAGATGCTCAGGGATGTGATAGATCATGTGGGAGAGACCCAGGAGATACTGGAGAATGCGCTGCAGGAAGCTATCTTAAAGCAAATGCCCAAGCTGGAAAGGTTTCTTACTACATTATCACTGTTAGCGGCTATTGCGCCGTTGCTG
>CAYUYB010000261.1:0-4277 GCA_964449025.1 uncultured Desulfobacteraceae bacterium | reverse complement strand
ATCCCCGACGAGCGGGGAAGACTTATGGAGATCTTGCGCAACGATGATGAGATCTTTCAGCAGTTCGGCCAGGTCTATATGACCACCACCTATCCCCATGTGGTCAAGGCATGGCACTTCCATAAGGTTCAGACCGATAATGTGACGGTAGTACAGGGGATGCTCAAGCTGGTCCTCTATGATCCACGGGAAGATTCACCTACCAAGGGCGAGGTCAACGAGTTTTTTATCGGCGAGCACAATCCGCTGTTAGTACAGATTCCCCCAGAGGTTTATCATGGGTGGATGTGCATTAGTGAGACGGAGGCCATAGCTGTCAACATCCCCACTGATGTATACAACTATAAAGATCCAGATGAATATCGCCTCCATCCCCATGAGAACGATATACCCTACGAGTGGGCGAGAAAAGATGGCTGAAGGAAAGGCCATTCTGGTGACTGGCGGCTGCGGCTTTATCGGCAGCAATTTCATTCACTATATGTTGAAGCAGTACCCGGATTATCGAATTATCAACCTCGATAAATTGACCTACTGTGGCAACCTCGATAACCTCTGCGAGGTGGTGCAGCAACCCAATGTTGCCTTTATCAAGGGGGATATTACAGACAGAGAGCAGGTGAGGGGCATCCTTCACGATGAGGGGATCGATTGCATCGTAAACTTCGCCGCTGAATCACATGTTGATCGGAGCATTGAAGACCCTGATCTCTTTATGCGGACCAATGTCCTGGGGACCCAGGTCTTGTTGGAAGGGGCCAGGGAGGCTGAAGTATCCCTCTTTATCCAGATATCCACGGATGAGGTCTATGGATCTCTGGGTCCTACCGGTCATTTTACCGAGACCACCCACCTGAAGCCGAACAGCCCTTATGCGGCAAGCAAGACCGCTGCCGACCTCATGGTCAGGGCCTACATCAAAACATTTGGCATTAACGCCATCGTCACCCGTTGCTCCAACAACTACGGGCCCTATCAATTTCCAGAAAAGCTGCTTCCGCTGATGATCAGCAATGCCATGGAAGACAGAGAGCTTCCGGTCTACGGCGATGGGCTCAACATCAGGGACTGGATATACGTCGAGGACCACTGCCGGGCCCTCGATGTCGTCCTTCACCGCGGTAAAAGCGGGGAGATATACAATATCGGCGGCGCGAGTGAGCGGACAAACCTCGAGGTGGTACGGACCATCTTAGAGATCGTGGGAAAGCCGGAATCCCTGATCCGTTACGTCACGGATCGCCCCGGACATGATCGCAGGTATGCCATGGACTTTTCCAAATTACAAAAGGAACTGGGTTGGCAGCCCCAGGTGACCTTTGAGGAGGGGATAAAAAAGACCGTTGCCTGGTACGTTGATCACCAACCTTGGTGGCAACGGATCAAGACCGGGGAATATATGGAATACTATGAGCGGATGTATGGAAAGAGGTGAGAAAAGAGTGTGAATCCCCCACGGCAAACCGCGGGGGATTTTGAAGGGACTTACTAAAGAACTTCTTCTGCAATCTCGTCAATAGCGACTGCGTAGGCAATTGCTAATCCATCTAAATCTTTTTGGACCTTTTTTAGATCATTGTCGTTATCAATGAAAAACGGTTCGCCGATAACGCAGGGGGCATCAGTATAGCGCAAAAGGTAGCCGCCCCGGTCTTCAGATGTCTTAGGTTTGATCCCTCTATTGGGTAATGTGAGTTGGGCAACAAGGTGATTGAGGAGAATTTCTGCCATTTTCTTGCCCTTTGCAGATCTGTGGTAGTAAAGAACCTCAGTTCCTGAGACGTTGCAATCAAAAGCATTACAATGAAGACTGACGATGAAATCAGGCCCCAGAGCATTGATATCGTCTGGTAGCTCTTGCAAAGTTCTTCGGTAAATTCTCTGGATCACTGCTTTTTGAACTTTTCGTTCAATGCGAAGAGCTAGATCTTCATTAAAATCAAATTCACTCAGATTTGCCGTTGCGTTTTTAGCCCCAGGAGTGTGTTTTTTATGACCAATAACTAGGGCACAAAGCTTGCTCATGAGATTTTATCCTCCTTGATTCTCAGAATTGCTCTGGCCATGGAACGCAGTTCCTACTAAATAATAACTAGGCGAATGGGCTTGCCTGAAAGACTTCTTGGGCCTTTTGCTCACCCAGATCTACCCATAATTGCATTTTAACAGGGTCAAATGTCAATGAGTCTTCTGTTAACGGTTCATCGGGCTTCAACCCTGTGATGATCGCGATCAAACGTTTTTTAGGACCATATAGGGCTTGGTATTTTTCTGCCTTGAAAACTTTTTGGAGTTTTCGCAGAGTAGCTTGATCTTGTGAGAAGGCGGAGAGTATTTCTTCCTTTGCCTGGATACCGACATTGATGAGATTAGCCATAGCAAAATCGTTTCTCCCGGTTTCATCCACCAGAATGGATAAGGTTCTGAGCAAAATTTTATCCATTCTCCTGAAGCGACTCTTAGTCTGAGAAAATTCTTCTGGGTCGAGAAAAATAGGTATAATTGATTCAGCTCCGAGTTCGATGGCATGTCCAAAAGGGAGGAGATCACGTACTCCGCCGTCGTAGCAAACGTCTTCGTCAATAATGGTTGCTTCCATGACCACAGGGACGCTGGCGGAGGCCAACATGCCTTTGATAAACCGTTCCCGGGTCATACCTTCATCTTGAGGCGATATGACGACCTTCTGACCAGTTTGATAGTTGGTGTATACGACGTAACATCGGGGTGCATCTGGATTCCGCAACCATTCAAACCACACAGGACGAAGATGGCGATGAAGCAGGTCATTCAGAGGGTCAGATTCATAGAGACAATCTTGACGGGTTATGAGTTCAAAGATGCTCTGTTTTTCCAAGATGTCCGGTGTGCTTACATTCGTATACATTTGCTCTAAGGTTTCAAATGCTTCGGTGCCCATGGGGTCTGCCGCCCCTATTACCGCTGCTATTGGAGCGATCAGAGCGCCTGTCGATGTGCCCCCGGTAATGGAGAACCAACCGGTGTCGCGGTAGGTTTTAAAGATATGCTTCAGTACTCCTACCGCAAAGGCCCCTTTTGCACCACCTCCTGAGATCACCAATGCACTTTTTTTAGATCGTGGCATATCCTGTTCCCCCCTTCGTATCTATAAATGGCAAAATGCATAATTACATTTTAGTATGACACCTCAAACAATCTTTCCCCCGGTTTTGGTAAACGAGAAGATGGGCCGATGTTTAATACGCTATCGGTGTTAAATAACTTGTTAACCTCGTCATTTGACTATTTTTTTGTAGTTACAAACAATGGCACCATCAGTGTCCAGATAATGAGTACGTTAGACCCGATCCATGGTTGATAAAGATTCCAGTGCGCAAAAGGTCCTCCCAGTCCTCCCAGAGAATAGACCCAAACAACAAACGAAAAAGAGCAGAATACGACTTGAACATTATTAGCAATTTTTTCTAGCCTTTTTAAATAAAAGGGGGTTAGAATAAAAAGTACTAATGAAACAATTAATGTTCCCCATTTTGAATAATTCTCTGGGATAATACCGATTACTACCATATAGGCGGCCACGATTTCACTGGGGATCAATTTAAGTAATTTGTTTCTGTAGCTTTCAACAGGTTTGATTTGCCTGGCCATGTTCTACCTCCGTATTAATTTAGTTAGAGTTGCAGACTCTGTTCTACTATCTATCATCATTTGGTCGTAAACACTTGACCTATCTTGCCTTTTTTTTGACATATTTCGTCTTTTTAGGGAGTACGGATAAAAGGCGGGGTTTTAGATATTGGGCCTATTTTCTATCACGGCCTTTTTAAACTCTCTTGGACAGGCTTGTGTCATCTTTCTGAACATCCTGGCAAAGTGATATTGGTTGCTAAAACCGCAGGCAAAGGCTATTTCGCTTATTGAGAACTCAACCCCTTCTTCTAGCATCTGTATCGATCGGGCGATTCGCACCTTATTCAGATACACGGAATATGTTACGCTCAGTGTTTTTTTAAATGCCCGTTCAAGACAAGAAACGCTCATACCAGCCTCGCGGGCAACATGGGCAAGCTTGAGGGGCAAACAGTAATTCGTATTAATATACTGAATTGCCTTGTGAATGCCGGCCTGAGTACGATTGAAGCTTCTTTCTCGTATTCCCAGGACGGTTTGAATACTGTCCCCCAATTCATGTTCATGAATTGGTTTTTTGAGATAATCGCTCGCACCATTTCTGAATACGGTGACCGCAAGCTCTTCAGAACCGTAAGCCGTCATGATGATGACGGGTAATGAAG
>CAYUYB010000260.1:0-4301 GCA_964449025.1 uncultured Desulfobacteraceae bacterium | reverse complement strand
GTTCGATAATGGAAGGAGAGGGAAAGTAGTCACAGGAGCCAATAAAAGACCCTTTAAATCATTGAGTGATATGCTCAAGGGAAAGCAGGGGAGGTTCCGGCAGAACCTCCTTGGTAAAAGAGTGGATTATTCCGGCCGGTCGGTAATAGTGGTAGGCCCTGATTTGAGACTGCATCAATGCGGTCTTCCCAAGAAGATGGCTTTAGAGCTTTTTAAACCGTTTATCTATAATAAACTCGATGAGAAGGGTCTTGCAACGACCATAAAATCCGCAAAAAAGATGGTAGAAAAAGAGACTCCGGAAGTCTGGGACGCCCTGGATGAAGTCGTAAGGGAATACTGTATTTTATTGAACAGGGCTCCAACATTGCACCGTTTAGGCATCCAGGCTTTTGAACCTATCCTGATAGAGGGCAAGGCTATCCAGCTGCATCCCCTTGTATGCAATGCCTTCAACGCTGATTTTGACGGCGATCAGATGGCCGTTCATGTGCCTCTCTCAATAGAGGCTCAGGTCGAGGCAAGAGTTTTAATGATGTCCACAAACAATATCCTTTCCCCCGCTAATGGAGATCCTATAATCGTGCCCAGTCAGGATATTGTCTTGGGGATCTATTATATGACCAGGGGCAAAATCTATAGCAAAGGTGAGGGAATGGTTTTCTCGAACCCTGAAGAGGTGAGGATGGCCTATGATGCGGGCCAATTGGACTTGCACGCATATATCAAGGCAAGAATAAACGGCAAGGTCGAAGAGACAACAACGGGACGCATTCTTTTATACGAAATTTTGCCGGTGGAACTTCCTTTCTCAATGATAAATCAAGAGATGAACAAAAAGAGATTACGTTCCCTTATTAATGAATGTTATCGAAGGGCCGGTATCAAGGCGACCGTTATACTATCCGATCGATTAAAGGATATGGGGTACAGATATGCCACTAATTCAGGTATATCAATATCAATTAATGATATGACCATACCGTCGCAGAAAGCCAAGATTATCGAAAGTGCCGAAAGAGAAGTAAACAAAATTGACGCTCAGTACAGGGACGGATTGATAACGGATGGTGAAAAATACAATAAAGTTGTTGATATCTGGGCGCAATCGACCGAACAAATCGCCTCGGAGATGATGAAAGAGATGGGAGTTGAGGAGAGAGATGCCCCGGACGGCAACAAGACAAAGATCGAAAGTTTTAACCCTATTTATATGATGTCGGATTCCGGGTCACGTGGAAGCAAAGACCAGATGCGCCAGCTGGCCGGGATGAGAGGTCTTATGGCCAAGCCGTCGGGGGAGATTATAGAGACCCCCATTACATCCAATTTCAGAGAAGGGCTTACGGTTTTGCAGTATTTTATTTCCACTCACGGTGCAAGAAAAGGCTTGGCCGATACTGCCCTCAAAACTGCAAATTCAGGGTACCTGACCAGGAGGCTGGTTGATGTAGCCCAGGATTGTGTGATTACGGAGGAGGACTGCGGTAGCGTTGATGGAATATGGGTAAGTTCGCTAATGGAAGGTGGAGAGATTATCCAGAGGGTTGGTGACAGGATTCTCGGAAGAACCGTGTTGGATGATGTCTACGATCCTATTACGAATGAACTTCTAATCTCGGCCAACGAACTGATCGATGAGGAGAAGGTTGATATTATTGAGCGTGCCGGCCTGGAGAAAATCAAGATCAGGTCGGTTTTGACATGTCAGGCCAAAGGAGGGATATGTAAAAAATGTTACGGACGGGATCTTGCCTATGGTCATGAGGTTAATATCGGGGAGTCTGTCGGAATCATCGCCGCGCAGTCAATAGGAGAACCGGGCACCCAGCTGACAATGCGCACCTTTCACATAGGCGGAACAGCAAGCAGGAGAGTGGAACAGACTACCGTACATTCCAGAAACAAAGGCACGATCAGCTTTATCAATCTAAAAACAGTTAAAAACGTTGATGGTAATCGTGTGGCCATGAACCGTAACGGAGAGATAGCTATTTTGGGGAAGGGAGGCAGAGAGATCGAACGATATCCAGTCATCTACGGCACCATTATAAGGGTCGAGAATGGTCAGAAGATCCAAGCCAACCAGATTCTCGCGGAATGGGATCCTTTTAATATTCCCATTCTTACCGAGGTTGAGGGCACCGTGAAATTCGGGGATATAGCCGACGGATTTACCATGCAGGAAAAAAGGGATAATGTCACGGGCAAGATAAGCAGGGTAATCGTTGAATCACACTACGCTGATATGCGGCCCAGAATTTCCATAAAGGATAAAGAGAAGAAAACGGCAAATCTCCCCGGTTCTTCAAAGGGAAAAGCACGTTATCATCTGCCCATCGGAGCTATAATTATGGTAAATGAGGGAGTTGAGGTTAGCGCGGGAACGGTTCTTGCGAAGATCCCGAGAGAGACGACCAAAACCAAGGATATCACGGGCGGTCTGCCGAGGGTGGCGGAATTATTCGAGGTTAGAAAGCCCAAGGAAAATGCGATTCTGAGTGAAATAGATGGGACAGTGTCATTTGGACAATACAGCAAAGGCAGAAGAAGGGTTATTATTACTCCGGATGAAGGCGATCCTGTGGATTACTTTATAAGCAAAGGCAAACATGTGAGTGTGCTTGAAGGGGATTACATAAGGGCGGGAGAGCCATTGATGGATGGGTCTGCCAATCCTCATGATATTCTGAAGATCAGAGGGCCCAAGGAACTGGCAAAATACCTGGTAAATGAAGTTCAAGAAGTTTACCGACTCCAAGGGGTAGCCATCAATGATAAACATATCGAAGTGATAGTAAAACAAATGCTGAGGCAGGTTGTGGTCAAAGATGCGGGAGATTCGGGCTTCTTGTTGGGAGAGCAGGTTGAAAAATGGCGTTTTGAGGAAGAGAATCAGAAAATCATTGAGCAGGGAGGAAAGCCGGCCTCCGCGGAGCCATTGCTTCTGGGAATCACTAAGGCGTCTTTGAGCACCGAGAGCTTTATATCTGCGGCGTCATTTCAGGAGACGACCAAGGTGTTGTCGGACGCCAGTATTGCAGGAAAGGTAGACAGGCTTAAGGGATTAAAGGAGAATGTTATTATGGGACGATTGATTCCGGCGGGGACGGGAGTCAGAAAATACAGGGATTTGGATATAGAGGTTGTTAAATAAAGATTTGTCAAAATGGGCTTTAAAATACCTTGACAAACAGAACTGATGAAAATATAAAAAAAGTTTATCTTTTTTTGATTCCTAATGCAGCCTTGCTGCAATGAGATGGATATATCTAGTGATAATAACACGGACGGCAAGAAAAGGAATAAGGATAAATGCCTACGATTAACCAACTAATTAGAAAAGGGCGTGCAAGGTCCAGAAAAAAGATCAAGACGCCGGCTTTACAAGGAAGCCCTCAGAAGAGAGGAGTGTGCGTAAGGGTCTACACTCAAACCCCGAAAAAGCCCAACTCGGCACTGAGAAAAGTCGCCAGGGTAAGACTTACAAACGGGATTGAAGTAACCTCCTATATCCCGGGAGTTGGCCACAATCTTCAAGAGCATTCGGTTGTTTTAATCAGGGGTGGGCGTGTAAAAGATTTGCCCGGTGTTCGGTATCACATTCTGAGAGGGGCCATGGACACCTCTGGCGTGGATGACAGGAGACAGGGTCGCTCCAAGTACGGAGCAAAAAAACCCAAGGCTATTTAAGGAGTTTTTATGCCCAGGAAAAGAACGGTTGTTAAAAGGGAGACTTTGCTAGACCCGAGATATAAGAATCAGTTTGTTTCCAAGTTTATTAATTGCATGATGGGAAGAGGGAAAAAGAGCCTGTCCCAGTCTATTCTTTATGAGGCATTCGAGATTATCACAGGGAAAACCAAAGAAGATCCGTTAGCTGTCTTTCAGAAGGCTGTTAATAATGTTAAGCCTCTGGTTGAGGTTAAATCAAGACGTGTCGGTGGCTCTACTTATCAAGTGCCCACAGAGGTAAGGACTGGAAGAAGCCAGACCCTGGCTATCAGATGGATAATCTCTTTCGCCAGACAAAGGGGAGAGAAGAGCATGGCTGCCAAATTGGCGGGTGAATTAATCGACGCTGCCAATAGAAGGGGTGCTGCCGTAAAGAAGAAAGAGGACACCCATAGAATGGCTGAAGCGAACAAGGCCTTTGCCCATTATCGCTGGTAATCCTGAATGTGCTGGGACTTATTTTAGAAGATAGATCCCAGGAGAAATCAGGGTACTCAACTATTGTTTCAAAAGGGGGATAGTGATGTCTAAGAAGAAATTTGAGAGGAAGAAGCCTCATGTGAATG
>CAYUYB010000259.1:0-4332 GCA_964449025.1 uncultured Desulfobacteraceae bacterium | reverse complement strand
ATGATGGATATCCCCGCCTTGGTAAGGAATCCCATGGTCTCGGTTATCTTTGATACGCCAAAGCCCACATGGCAGACCTGCCTGTAGGTCTCATCATCGCCGATAACGTCCATGAGGGCCTGATCAACACCGGCTGCTTTAAGTCCTTGGGCCGTGGATTCATCCAGGATGCCACTGTGTATGGATACCAACAGGTCTGTCCTTTGCTTTATCTCCCCTATCGCGCGGATGAATCTCTGCCACGGAAGACGACCCTCCCGGTCGCACCCGCCGGATATCAGTATGCCGTAGTTCCCGTCGGAGGCCAGGCTTATGCCCGTGGCTACCAGTTCTTCAGGTGTCTTGGCCGGGACCATGCTGGGCAAAAAGGCCCCTCTGCAATGATCGCATTGGAGCCCGCAGTATCGGCCGGTTATGGAGATGGCCGGGTATCTTCCCTTGATACCGTCATAGGAGAACATCCCGGGGAGATAGGCAGTAAGCTGTTTTCCGAATTTCTGCCATGACATCTCCCTGGCCCGTTTTAGCTGAAGGTACAGGTCATGCATAATACTCCCGGAAACCTATCCAGCAGTGTTTAATGATATCATCCAGATGATCCCATTCCCTTTCCATCAATTCACGCCTGTTAAACGCCTTGTCCCGGGATTCTCCATAGAGCTCCCAGCATTCTATGTCGTATCCGGAAAGGACCCGCATATCCTTTGCCCTGATCGCCCGGGACGCCCACTTGGCCGCTGTCCCGCCGCAGGTGATCGCCTGAGCCGTGCCCGCGCCTGATACGGGGTGGGTATGGCCCGCGGCATCACCGGCCAGCATAATGTTTTTCCACACAGCCTTCCTGTGGCGCTCAGCCGGGATCCAGCCTGCCGTGTATCGGGAGATTTTACCGTCTATCTTTCCCTCTGCTTTTAATCTGCTGATAAACATCTCCAGTTTTTTTTGGAAAGGAAGGGAGGAGCCTTTTATTTTCCTCATTGCGATCCCTGCATTGGCCTCCATCCCTTTGGGAAAGAGCCAGCCGTAACCCCCGAATAGCTCCCTATCAAAATAGACTTCAGTAAAATCCATGGGCTTAACCAGACTGGCTGTCACCTGGATTGCCGGGATAAGGTCCCTGTTGCGGGAGCCGATCCACCTGCCGACCCTGCTGTGGGGCCCATCCGCCCCTATCACGATGCCGGCCTTTATCCGGCATTCTTCTCTTGTACCCCTGACCAGGACCCCTTCCTCATTTATCGAGACCGCCTTGGTGCTTGTCTCTATAACCGCCCCGGCATCCTCTGCCTTGCGGGCCAGGGACTGATCAAAGACATCTCGCCTTATCATGAAGCCGGGCGCCGAGATGTCCCTCGTATGGCCGTCCGGGAGGATAGTCCTCATGTATTCAACCCGCTGGACAATGAAATCCCTTCCGCTATCTAACTCTCTTAACAGGGGGGCCGGTATATATTCCGCGCAGCGCACAGGGAGGCCCACCACGGGTTTTTGTTCAATTACCAGGACATCGAGGCCTTCAGCCGCGGCCGCAAAGGCCGCTGATGAACCTGCCGGCCCCGCCCCTATAATCAGGATATCACATTCCCTGTTTTCCATCTGATTTCCTGGAGGGTGATTTTTGCGCCGAGGCTGTCATCAATACCCTGTTGAGGAGATCCAGGTTCACGGAGGTCTGGCTGGTAAACTTGCCCGCATAGGCCTCTTTCGCCTGGTCCAGCTCATAGCAGGTGGTGGAGTCTATCTCAAGGAGGATACCAGGGACTCCCGCCTTCTCGAAATCCGTGACATGCTTTGTAAAAAAGGGCTGGCAGCAGCATCCGATAAAGGCGGGGTCTCCGTCCCGCTTCATCCTGTCCAGCTCGAATATCAGGTCCTCAAAGCTTACCACGCAGCGCACCTTCATCCCGTGTTCTCGGCCCATCTTCCAGGCCGGACCGATGGAACATTTTCCGCAGGCCCGGCATCCCTTTTTATATCGAAGGTCGCACTCCGGATCCTTGGAACAGTAAGGCAACAGCAAGACTGAGGGCCCTATGCGGAGTATCTCTCCAAATGACCCGTTCGTAACCGAGATCTTGTTACAGTCCTCCAGGGGTATGCCGTAATCTGATATGGCTATTTTTTCCAGGCAGAGGTCAAGTGGCACTGTAAAATCCTCCGCGCACATGCCCGGTATGTGTATCAGACCGTCCTTGAAGAATCCGTGTATGGTTTCATGGAGAAGGTGACGATCAAGGGGCCTTCCCCTGAGCCGGGACTCCATGTCGTACAGGGCCCGGGAGGGGAAGGACAGAAAATCGCCGGTGATATATATATCCTTGACCGAGTTCCGCGCCTGGTCCACCACCAGGGTGTAGCGAACGAGCCCGCTCTCCACCTTGGAGGCGGCCTGGATGACCTCCTGCCTTTTTGCCTCGGGTTTCACAAAATTGATCCATTCTGCGGACTGGTAGTAGGCCGATCTTTGCCTGAAAAGCCCTTTTTCTCTGGTGGTGAGCCCGGAGGGTTCAAGTCTTATGCCCAGAGACCTCTCGAAGCCGGTCTTTATGGCCTCCTTGATTGCCTCGGCAGGAGGGGTTGTGCCCAGTTCCCAGTTGAGGCAGGTCACGCGTTCCTTGACCGAGTCGATCTCCTTTGCCTTGAGTTTTTCAACAGGGATCTTGAGGCTCCTGAGCATGGTATCGACATCGAAATCCACCAGCATGGTGCCCTGGAACATAAAGCCTCCTTCCGATTCCGTGCCTCCGGTGCCTGAGATCTTGCGGCCGTTGATCTCGATATCATTGCGCGGCCGGAAGGACGCCTTAAGACCCAGGATATCAAGGGCCATGACCACCGGAGTGCAGAGGGTCTTGAACAGCCATGCGTTGGGGATATTCACGTTGAAGAAGGCCTTGTCACATAGAATCTCCCACCCCAGTTGGTTTTCATCAAAGAAGATGGCGCCGCCGCCCGTTATCCGCCTGTTTATGTGGATGTTGTTCTCCAGGCAATAGGAGACCCGTACCTCTTCATCCACGGACTGGTGATATCCCACCAGCACGGCCGGGGGCGAGAACCGCAGGAATCTTATGGTATTGGGTGTCTCTCCCTTTCCCTTCAGATCCAGCAGGACCTCATCCAGGGCCATGTTTTCCGCCGCGGTCATGGGCGGCATGTCCAGTAATCGCCAGGTATTGGTGTCCATAGATGGCATCCTAACCTGATAGGGATATTGGGGCAACCCTAAAAATTTAGCCCCACCCATCTCAATGAGCCTTACGGTCAAACTATATTGCGATTTGCACAAACCTCAGTGCAATAGCACACTGAGATCTGTGCACAATTCAAAATACGTTTTATATTTTTTTACACGGTGCCCCCACTATAACCCGCAGGATTTATCCTATCTCCAATGTATTGATTTTAGTAGAATATACTATTTTACCACTCAATGGCCTTCGACCATTTTATAATATCAAGTTAATATCGCACCATCGGCACGGGAATCGTAAAGCGTATTTTCCCTGATCCGGAAAAAGCTTCATTTCATCTTTACAGATTAAAAAATAACTGAAACCGACCATGCCCGCTACACTTGTGGAGCAATTTAAAACTTATCTTTTATCAAGGCGCTTAACAGATGAGAAAAAGGATGGCTTCTATTTATATTGGGTAACCAGGGTTCATGCCTTCTGTAAAAAGCAACCAACCGATCCGATCATAACGGAAGATATATAGAAAGATACCTCAAACATCTGTCTAAGAGTCGTGAAGAGTGGCAGGTCAAACAGGCATCCGAGGCTATACACTTATTTCAATTTTATAAAGACCCGAAGAATACTACACACAGCAAAACAGGTCTGGAAGCAAGCGCCCAGTGGAAATCAGCCGTGGACGAAATCCAAAAAATATTAAGGTTTATGCATCGTTCATACCGGACCGAACAGGCCTATATGGGTTGGGTTCGTCAATTCTATAACTTTATGAAGGGGGTTTCACCCTATTCTGTTAACAGCAGTAATGTAAAGGATTTTATGACATATCTAGCGGTTGAAAAGAATGTAGCAGTCTCCACGCAAAACCAGGCTTTTAATGCAATCCTTTTCTTATTCAGACATGTGCTCAACAAATCCATTGATAATGTAGGAGATGCGATAAGAGCGAAGAAAAAGAGAAGACTTCCGGTAGTCTTAACAAAGAAAGAATTGAATAACCTATTTTCTCAACTTTCAGGATTGGATCTATTGATGGCGAAGCTCATTTATGGATGTGGTTTGAGATTACGCGAGTGCTTACATCTGAGGATAAAAGATCTGGATTTTGAGCGAGGTACAGTAACGATACGGCACG
>CAYUYB010000258.1:0-4338 GCA_964449025.1 uncultured Desulfobacteraceae bacterium | reverse complement strand
CCCCCTCTTCATGTCCACGCACCCTGTTCAAGGTCCTTTTTCTGGCCCATCTCCCATTTCCGTCCATAATTATTGCAACATGTCTGGGTAGTCTATCAGACTCGATCTTAGGCATATCCATATCTCTTAATCTGTGTTGACTATTGTGTGATCTCACATTACTCACCACCCTGAGCCATTCGGCCACGAACGGCTCGACATGACCTCGTCGACATGTCTCATAGCCCAAAGGCAAAGTCGAAGGCCAATATAGAATGACAGAAATATAAACGATTAAAGCGAGTCTTAGCGTTAATATTTAATCTGACGTTGCATCTCTCATCAAATTTAGCTTTATACATTTAATTATAGACTAATTCTTACCAGAATTCTGCGAGCGTCGATTTTACAATGTCAGTGCCGGCTGAGGGATTCCTACCCAATTAATAAGGGATGGAAAGCTGCCGTCTATTGCCGTTCCCGCGATCCTTTATCACAAGGCAAAATGGAATTTATAAAGGAAGGAAGCTTAGAATTCGATAATCTCTTTCTCTTTCTCAGCGGTTATTTTTTCGATACTCTCAATAAACTCATCTGTTATCTTCTGGACATCATCCTGCGATTTGAACATCTCATCTTCTGAGATCTCTTTTTGACTTTTCAATTCTTTGAATCTTTCATTAGCCTCACGCCTGTGATTACGTACAGAGACCTTGGCCTCCTCAGCTATTTTTTTGGCTATCTTTGCCAACTCCTTTCTTCTTTCCTCGCTCAAGGGGGGTATGGAAATCCGAATTATCTTCCCGTCATTTATGGGCGTCAATCCCAGGTCGGACTTAAGAATAGCTTTTTCTATTTCCCCGATAATGCTCTGGTCCCAGGGTTTTATGGCAATCGACCGGCTTTCAGGGACCGAAATTGAGGCAACTTGGTCCAGAGGCATATGGGTCTCATAACAGTTGACCTTTATTCCGTCAAAAAGCGTAGCAGAGGCCCTTCCGGTCCTTATCCTAAGAAAATCCTTTTTTAATGACTCAATGGAATTATCCATTCTCTGTCGTAATTCGGACAGTATCTCGTCTTTCATGATTATCCCCCCCTATTAATGTGCCTATTTTCTCCCCGGTAACAACCTTCAATATGTTGTCACTTTGCCGGATACTAAAGACTATGATAGGTAGGTTTTGACCCATTGCAAGAGTTACCGCTGTCATGTCCATAACCTTCAGGCCCTTTTCAATATACTCCCTGTAAGTCAAACTTACAAAGGGCCTTGATAAAGGATCTTTTTCAGGGTCCGATTCATAGACTCCATCAACCTTAGTTGCCTTTAAAAGGACATCCGCCTCGACCTCCATGGCCCTCAAAGCAGCGGCGGTATCAGTGCTGAAAAAAGGATTACCCGTTCCTGCACCGAAAATGACGATACGTCCTTTTTTAAGGTGGTTGATAGCCCTTTTCCTTATAAACGGTTCCGCTATCTTATGCATATCTATGGCCGACATTATCCTGGTCTCTGAGCCAATATTATTCAGCGCCTCCCCCAAGGCAAGCGCATTAATAATCGTTGCCAGCATACCCATGTGATCAGCAGGAGCTCGAGCTATGCCATAATCGGACGAATTCAGCCCGCGGAATATGTTGCCCCCTCCTATTACAATACAAATCTCAACACCTGCGAAACGGACCTCCTGAATTCCACCAGCGACGGCCTTAAGCTGTACAGGATCGATGCCGTAAGACTTATTGCCCATCATGGCTTCGCCGCTCAATTTGATCACAATTCGTCTGAAACGGATACCGTTGTCCTTCATTGAGTTTCCCCCAATTGAAAACGGACAAATCTATTGATAATTATATTCTCCCCTGTTTTTGCTATCAGCTCGTTCAAGAGGTCCTGAATTGTTACATCAGGATCCTTTACATATTGCTGTTCCACAAGAGATGCCTCAGCGAAGAATCTATCCATCTTCCCTTCCACAATCTTTTCAATTATCTTTTCGGGCTTACCTGAATCTTTTGCCTGGCTTAAGTAGATTCCCTTTTCCCTTTCTATTATTTCGGTGGGGATCCTTTCCCTGTCCACTGCAACAGGGTTGGTCGCCGCGATATGCATGGCAAGATTCTTGACAAACTCGGCAAACTCTTTCGAATTTGCTGAAAAATCAGTCTCACAGTTTACCTCTACTAAGACACCGATCTTACCCCCCATATGGATATATGATTGAATCCGACCTTCAGAGGTAGAGCGCTCTCCCCTCTTTTTTGCGATTGCAATTCCTTTTTTCCTTAAATAATCAACTGATTGTTCAATATCCCCATTACACTCCATAAGGGCCTTTTTGCAGTCCATAATCCCAACGCCTGTCTTTTCTCTTAATTGCTTTATTAGTAATGCTGAAATTTCTGTTCCCAATTTATCGCTCCTCTGCCATATCTTCCGCGTTTTCTGATTCTTTTTCCTTCTTTGAGATAATAATTACTTCTGGCCCCTGTTTCTCCTCTTCACCTAGTTCGGCTTCCTCGGACGGGCCAGCCTCCCCCTTTATTTTTGCCGTCTCCGCCTCAGCCCTTAATCTTTCCTCCGCCAGGTTATGCCCCGCAATGCAGGCATCGGCGACCTTTGAGCAAATCAATCTTATGGATCTGATAGCATCATCATTACCAGGAATAATATAATCTATACCGTCGGGATCACAATTGCTATCCGTTATAGCTATCAACGGTATACCCATCTTCTTTACTTCCTTTTTGGCGATATGTTCTCTCTTTGGATCAACTATAAACACCGCTCCGGGAAGTTCATCCATATCTTTTATTCCTCCCAGATTCCTTTCCAGCTTTAATAACTCCTTTTCCATCTTTAATACTTCCTTCTTGGTGTAACGAGTTATGGAGCCGTCCATTTTCATGGCTTCCAGTTCCTTCAGACGGGCCACGCTCTTCCTTATTGTCTGGAAATTTGTTAATGTTCCACCCAGCCACCGGTTAACCACATAAAACATGCCGCAACGCTCACTCTCTTCAATAATAGAATCACGAGCCTGCTTTTTTGTCCCCACAAAAAGAACGGAATATCCTTCAGATACTGTGCGGACTATAAAATCATTTATATCATCAAAAAGTTTGACCGTCTTCTGCAGGTCTATGATATGGATCCCGTTTCGCGATCCGAAAATATAAGGCTTCATCTTGGGATTCCAGCGTTTTGTCTGATGCCCAAAATGGACCCCCGCCTCCAACAAGTCTTTCATGTTTAGCACTGTCGCCATTCAATCCTCCTTTTATTCGAGACCACGGACGGTCTCTTACCCACGGTTATACGTCTGTTCAGGATCTTGATTACTCCCTTATGGTGGGACACCGGGGCCAGTCCTGAACATGTGAATTTACAAGAATAAAAACCCTGAGAGGTTTTTATTTATAATTATAATGAAATCAGCTTCTTTTCCCCGTAACAGGCTGGGAGAAACGCACTGAATTAGTATTTTCACTTGATAAACCTTAGCTTAAATATATAATCATTGCTTAAGCTTTATTGCAAGAAAAAAGTGTTTTCGCCCTTATTGACTGAACTCTGTAACATAATTATCATTACTTGTATTACCACGGTAACAGGCATAATAGAGACTAGGGTTCTTTAAAATTGAGTATTGTTTCTCGATAGCGGGCCGGGACCGGCCTCACGGATACTAATTAATTATGACAAGCTGGTATATTTCCTTTGGAAAGGCTTTAAGTTTTTACCTGGAGCGATATCCATGGCAAAAGACATAAAAAAAGATCTTAAAAGGTTAGCTAAAGAGGGTGAGATCAAACTGACCGAGTCTATCCTTAAATGGAAGTACAAAAAGGAGGGAAAACAGATACCAGACGAGGAGATACTAAAGGATAGTTCAAGGTCAATAACCGATAAGGCCAATCAGATATTATACCAAAAAGGAAAACTCATATTTAAAGAAATCAAGAAGGCATACCATGAAACAAAGAAGAGAAACAGCGACTAGGATCCCAGACGTTAATCCCTTGAATAAAATGAGAGACCAACTTGATATTGATGAAAGAGAAAGGCTCTCCCCATGGGCATGTTTAAGCGTTAATGCGGTAAGGAGAAGAGAAGAAGATAAAATAGCTAAGGGACACAGGCAGAATTTCTCTCTTGACACGGACAGGATCCTGCATTCCCTGGCCTACTCAAGGTATATCGATAAAACACAGGTATTTTATCTCATCAAGAACGATCATATAACCCATCGCGTATTACATGTACAACTGGTATCCAAGATATCCAGGACCATCGGTCGCCTTCTAGGGCTTAACGAAGACCTGATTGAAGCCATATCCCTGGGACATGATATC
>CAYUYB010000257.1:0-4365 GCA_964449025.1 uncultured Desulfobacteraceae bacterium | reverse complement strand
GTAACCCGGCAACCGAGAAAGCGATAGGGGCAAGGAGAATCGCGGCCGCGTTATTGGACATGGCTTCAGTCATCACAGCGGTAATCAAATATAGCAGCGCAAGCACTGTAACCGGTCCGAATTGAATAAACGGCCACAAAAGGCTGTTTGCCAGCAGCTCCGCCGTACCGCTCTCCTGCAATGCAATGCCCAGGGGGAGAATCCCGCCCAAAAGAAAAATCACTTGCCAGTCTATGGCTTTATATGCCTCTTCCAGACTGATACACCGGCTCAGAACCATACTGACGGCGCCGATAATGGCAGCAACCAGTATCGGAAAAACATCCAATGCCGCCAATGTAACGACGGCGACCATGATACCGACAGCAGTGAAAACGCGATTCTTGCGCAGGTGGAGATCTGTCAGCTCATTGGTGACAATCAGGTCATCCGAGCTCAGAATACCTTCCAGTTCTTGTTTATCGCACTGCAGCAGCATGGTATCTCCACCGTCAAACCGTATCTCGGAAATCCGGTCCCGGACCGTCTTGCCGCGACGCTGAACCGCGAATACCCTGCACCCAAAGCGCCTGTAGAAATGGGAACTTTTCAGTGTCCGGCCAACGAGGATTGAATCAGGCGGAACCAGCGCCTCGATCAATCGGACATCATCTGAACTCAGTTTCTGATCATCCAGCTTCACATCGGTTGGAGTCATTTTGTCATTATCTTTCAGTTTCATAAGGTTTTTCATATCGCCGTAAAGCAGGAGAATATCTTTTTCCCTGATCTTGGTATCCCTCGGATGCCACGTTGCTTTTCCCGATCTGATGAGTTTGATCAGTTCGATTTCCGACAAATCATCGGATATCGATTCTCTCCACCTTTTGCCGATTAGGGGACATTTATCCTTGACACTCAATTCAACCAGATAATCAACCAGCCGGTATTTATCCAACTGCTGATATTCTCCCTTGCGTTTGGGCAGCAGCCATCCGGCCGCAAGCACAAGAAAAATAATACCCACCCCGGACATAATCAGACCTAGCGGTGCGAATTCAAATAGACCGAATTTCTCCAATCCATTGGTTACGGCAATGGAATTTATGAGGATATTGGTCGAGGTCCCTACCAATGTGCAGACCCCGCCGAACTGACTGGCATACGACAATGGGATTAAAACTCTTGAGGCGGGAATATGACGGTTTCTTGCCAGAGAAATGGCCACCGGAATAAAAATGGCTACGGTCGCTGTATTTACCACAAAAGCAGACAACAGGCCGATTGTTATACATAATACAAAAACTAACTGTTGGGGCGATTTTCCCGCAATACGGTCAATCGACCGGGCCAGCCATTCCACAAAACCGGTGCGTGCGAGACCAGCACTCAGCACGAACATCGCCGCCACAGTAGCAGTGGCCTGATTGGCAAAGCCGTAAAGCGCCTGTTCCGGTTTGATCGTCCCTGAAACCAGAAGAACAGCCAGCACGGAAAGCGCCACAAGGTCCACGCGAAGCTTACCTGTGATAAAGAATATCATGGCGCCCAGAACCACTGCCAGAATCATGATATGTTCAAGACCTAACATCCAGCTTCTGCCTCTCGTTTCGTTTAAAATAAAAAATTAATCAGGAGTCACAAGCCTGAAGGCAGCTTTTATCCTCATCGTTATAGATATCAATCCGGGAGATACCGAAGGAGTATCTGACCCGTCAAAACGTGCCTCTGCTACATTCACCTTCAACCTCACATCATCCCCGGTCCACTCTTCTTCGATGAGTAATGGTTCTGCGATTTCGGATCCAATACTCTTTGCCAGTAACCCCGCCTTTTCCTTCGCCGCGAGCAGCGCGTTAACCCTCGTCTCATTCTGGTACCTTATCCTTTCCGTGTGGTCATAACTGACATTAAGAACGCTGACACTATCGAATCGTGACAGTCCGAGCCATAATTCTTTATAGACATTGAAGTCGGTCATGGAAAACGTGATAAAGGTCTGAGCGTAGTATCCCTCCTTGACCCTTGTCCCGCTCCTATATTCCCAGTTTTCACCAAACTCCATACGTGAAGTCTGTAAATCTTCACCTATCCCAGCCTCCTTGAGCAAAATAGTCACATCCCTTATAATATCCAAATGCCTTTTTGTCACACTTTCCAGCAGCTGCCCCTTATTCATTACCCTGATATTCCACAGCATCTTATTTGGGACAACCTCCGTAACCGCCGTCCCAAATACAGTCACATGGGCTAATTCTATCCCTTCCGAATAAGCTGCCGGGGTAAATAAGAATATAAACAAAGAGATCAATAGAAGGCCCTTTTTCATATCCCCTCCTGTCTTTTGAAAGATTTAGTTTCAGGTATATTGAACAGCCAGGATGCCCAATTCAACTAAAAATGACTCTTTGAATCCTAAAAGGGTGTCCTGTCTCCACCCCGGAAAAAAGGGGGACGCCCATGAGAAACTAAATAACTTCTTCAATATAAGAATCTGTTAATTTCTTATGGACATCCCCTTTTTCACCATGTTTAAATAATTGAGGAAATACTATTTTATTATGGATATCAATGTGATAATTTCAAAACCTTCCTTTTCCTTCAGTTCATCCAACCATTTAGAATACTGTTTATATTTAAGCGGATGATTTTTCTTTGTCCATAGGGCAGCAGCAAGCACGGCAGTATGTGGGCCAATACCTATGGTGTGGGCAAAGGTTACCATCCTTTGTAAGAAAAGATTGAAGCTATCTTTAGACTTAAAAAAGGAATACTTGTTGTTATCGCTATCATAAACAGCATCACACTGCTGAAATAATAGGTCAAAGGGGTAAGTTCCTTGCCCATCGTTTTGCGGTTCACCGCGATCATCTGCCATGGATACTATATATTCATCGACTTTCCACCTTAGTTCTCTCCACATGTTGTCGGATGGATCAATATTAATTTCTAAATAGGAATGAGGCCAATTTGCATCCGAGACGTGTCTATCCACTTCATCTAAGGGGATCAAATATCCATCCCCATCAGAAGGGATCGTAAGGCAAATATAAGCTTTCTTGTCAGAAGACCTTATTTTCTCAAGTGGTTTGCTTCTTATATGAAACCAAAGATTTTGACTTTCACCTTTATTTAAATTCTGAAAACATATGATTTTAGTCTCGGACTCGTATATCATCCTAAATGGGGGAGATATAACAAACGGCTCGCTGAACCTATTTTTAATCACCCAGTCAATAAAGTTACTTAAAGACTTTCGATCTGGCTTGGCAATCTGTGAATATTTATTTGTAGGCCTATTATATGGGTTATCTCCGAGTAAAAGTCTCCTTAAGACAGAGTTAGGGGTGTCTTGGAAGGGTTCGGCATGCTTCTTTAAGAATTTCAAGACATCATCGTCAACTTCAATTTCTGGCATATAGATAATCTTCCTTTTCTGTGGTGACTTTTTATAATATACCATAAGATCCTTGTACCGTCATGGAAAAATCTCCATGCGTGATGAGACTCTTCTTTGTCATATAACCAGTTGATATTGATACTCTTCAAAAAACAGGGGGTGACTGCCATTAATCTAAAACCTCACTACCGCGCTCTCACGTTAAGATTGCATCTGGTTTGGATAGAGAGGGTTCTGTTGGGGATGGGATAAAGGACATAAAAGGAGTTTATCCGGTCAAGGCCACTCTTTTTGAGACGACAAGCGTATAGTGCAAGCCGCATGGAGCAAGGCGTGAGGCGAAGGGCTCTCCCTTCGATCACAATAAATTACCCTATATGGCCTATGGGGTTCTCTTTTGAGCGGCGAACTCGTTTATGTGCACTGATTCTGCATAAGGTAATAGGTAGACGGGCGCGTAGCCTTTTCCAGAGCTGGCCCCACTTGAGACACTTGTATTTATGTCATAAGTGTTCCGCCCGGCTGGGCGGCGCCATACGTAATTAGCTTGCCGCTAATGTCTTCGCCGCGTATAAGACAACCCCATGGGCCATAGCCGGTCATGGTTGTTGTTTCAAAGGACAGCCGTAACCTTATGTCATAATATTTTGCCGTTTTATACCTTGGGTCTGGGAAGGAATCCCGCCATATCCATTATTTCATGCACCCTATCCTCCCATTCAATGGCCATAAGGTGGATTCCGGCGATACCTTCTATCTCCCTCAGTTCTTGCATCTGCTCGCATGTGATCTTTATACCCTCAGAGCCGGCCTTACCTTTTCCTGCTCCTCTAAGCCTGTTTATCATTTCTTCCGGGATAACAATCCCGCTCACATTGTGAGCCATATACCGGGCCATACCTACGGATTTGAGAGGGGTCACGCCGGCCAGGATCTTGCACTTTTCGTGCAATCCCATATCCACAACCTGTTTCATAAATTCTTTA
>CAYUYB010000256.1:0-4368 GCA_964449025.1 uncultured Desulfobacteraceae bacterium | reverse complement strand
AGTCAACGGCCCGTCTATCCGGGATTCCGTGCGGCTGTTTTTTATTCCTGGTATGTGTCATTGCGGCGGCGGTAAGTCCACAGATCAATTCAACATGCTCGATGCAATAACGGACTGGGTGGAAAAAGGGCATGTACCGGATAGAATCATTGCAACCGGGCAGGCTTTTCCAGGAGTATCAAGACCTCTATGCCCCTACCCTCTTGTTGCGCGCTATAAAAGTGGCGATGTAAACAGCGCTGAAAGCTTTGTCTGCTCCGAATAGCGGGTGAATTGAAAGGAGAATTATAACGTGGGGGAAAAACTTCCCGGCCTTCTGGTCCACAGCTACGGTTTTGCGCACCTGACCTTTTCATTGATGATGAGCCTGGCGATTCAGTATTACACAATATTTTTAACAGATGTCGCTTTGATAAGATTAATCCATATCCCTGCAATCATATTTATCACCCATATCGTTGATGCCTTTTCAATCCCTGTCTCGGGTGTCCTGATACAAAATACACGGTTTCGCTGGGGACAATACCGGTCATGGCTGCTGTTGCCGCCTCTTGCAACCTCCGTGTTTTTTACCCTTACTTTTACAAATCTGCCGTTAAGCTACGGAATAAAAATAGTATATTTGAGCATGGCCTATATGATAGCCCATGTATGTCTTAATTTTGCCTATAATGCCCAGCTTGGCCTGATCTCAGTTGTGGCAAAAAGTGTCAAGGAAAGAATGCGGATGTCAACCAGAAATGTTCAGTATGGTATGGCCAGCCAGATTATATACAGTTATTTTGTTTTAAATATGTTTTATCACTTCAGTGAGAAAAACGAATCATGAGGATATTTCTACACAGTCGGAATCCTTGGGGTTATTCAGGTATTAGGCTACTGGTTTCTTTTTTACCAGTTAAAGGACTATGATAAATATGATCCTTACAAAAAGCTCAATCCATCGAACAGGCTGAATCTTTTGGAGATGGTGCAGCAGGTTATAGGCAATAAGCATCTGCGGACTATAATGTCAGCGGATATTGTATCAAATCTGGGAATATTCAGCCTTCAGACAGTTGCAGTGTACTATTTCAAGTATGTAATAGAAAATGAACAGCTTATGAAGCCATATTCACTCTCACTGGCTATTGCAACCTTTGCGAGCACGCTGATTGCACCTAAGGTAGTTAATATTTTAGGCAAGAAAAATACATACCTCTTTGCCTCGATCTGGGGAACAGCGGGCTATATTGTCCTGCGCTTTTTTGGTCTGTCACACCCCTATGTCTATATCGGTATTATTGTCGTCTCCGTACTTGGCGCGGGAGTCAGCGGGCCAATACGCCAGGCAATGTATATGGATGCGGCTGAGTACGGCTATTATAAGACAGGCAAGGATGCGAGCGCCTTTATCATGTCAATGTTCACGCTGCCCATAAAGATTGCGATAGCCCTTGCGGGGACTATTGTTGCTGCCGGACTGGAATTTATAGGATATGTTCCGAATATCGAACCAAGCGAACAATTTATAAATAGCCTGATGAATCTTATCTGCTATCTTCCTGCGTGTGCCGGTTTTCTGGCCTTTGCGATAATGATTTTCTACTCACTGCCTGATGATAAGCTTGCTGAAATAATGGAGGCAAATGCAAGAAAAAGGGCTGAAGCAGTCTAAACGTAAAAAAGGTTAATTTTAAAGTGGAAAAAGAATCTAAATACGCTCAATATATTGTCACAGAATACACTCTTTATTGTTAGCTGACTTGTTACCAGGAAAGGATAAATAATGTCTGACAGGATTCCGTTTTCAGAAGATGATTTAAAAATCGCTGGTGAAATACCCGGCTTCTTTCCGGGAATGCCAGGTGCACCATTGTATAATTTCTCTGTTATCCCGAAGGGAGCCTATATCGGATTGATAAACAGGGAACCAATCTAGCAGGTTACGAATATTGATGGACTCGTAAAAAGTCGAAATTTGCCGTTTGTCATTCCGCGACTTGATCGCGGAATCCAGTGTTTTCAAGTACTTATAGATTACCGCCTTCGCGGGAATGACGATTGTTGGACTTTTTACGAGTTCGTCAATATTGAATCGACAATGTTCTGCCCGAAAAATTACACAGGAGATAATATCATGAGAAAAAATTTAAACCGGATATTTACTTTTTTATTCACTATTTTACTGAGTCTTGCCCTTATTCAACCTGCATTTGCTCAGGATGCAGCACAGCAGCCTAAACCCAAAATAGGCCCGCAAGAAGGTTTCAATCCATTTCAGATGGATTCCAGGGCAAAGGAACTGACCTATCATTTTGAGGATACAAAAGAAGACCTTAAATACTGCCTGTTTGTTTCATCAAAGGTAAGCAATGACAAAAAGGCCCCTCTCATTGTTACGCTGCATGGTCTGGGTGCGGGTCCGTCAATTATGGTTACAAAACAGGCTGTGGATCTTGCGGAAGAAGGCGGATACATCCTCGTGGCGCCCATGGGTTATAACGAACGGGGGTGGTACGGGATGCCGTTCGGCAGGCCCGAAGGCAAGACTCCGCCCCAAAAGGCCCAGACCGGTGACGATGCAGTGCCCAAACCAAAACCAAAGGCATCACTGTTTTATGACCCCAATGATCCGCCGAACCTGCGCGAGTTGAGTGAAAAGGATGTAATGAACGTTCTGGATATCGTTCGCAGGGAGTATAATGTTGATGAAAACAGGATATACCTGATGGGTCATTCCATGGGGGGCGCCGGAACTCTTTATCTTGGGGGCAAGTATGCATCAATCTGGGCTGCTATAGCGCCCATTGCACCGGCTGCCTTTGGCATCGAGCCCGACAGCCTGGAGAAGATTAAAAACACGCCGGTGATATTTGTTCATGGCGCTGCTGACGAGGTGGTTCCGGTTGACATCTCCCGCAGATGGGCTGAAAAGGCCAAAGAATTGAATATGACATATGAATTCAACGAAATGGAGGGTATAAGTCATGGTCCCGTGATCACGGCTGCCCTTCCGGGTGTTTATAAGTTTTTCAGTAATCACTTAAAATCCAAACAGAAAGGAGAATGAGACTACCATGAACAGATATTTAATAGCGCTTTTCATCGTCTTTATCGCCGTTATGGCGGTCAGGGACTCATCCATGGCTCAAGGGGCCGGGAGTTCCGAGGCAAAGAGGCCGGACATTCAATTTGAAGTTCTCAGCCCCTGGGCGGATGTCGACCCGGTCCCGCTCCGGGGGATTTCCCCGAGGGTTCAGGACCTGGCGGGAAAGAAGATCGGATTATTCGTCAATCCAAAGCGGGCAGCTATGCCGATCGCGCAATCAATCGACAGGAGACTGAAGGCTATGTACCCCGATGTCCAGACTATTGTATTCCGTTCTGTCGGGGCGAATGTTAACGAGATCGAAACAAAGAACAAGGAAAGATTCACGGCATGGGCGAAAGGGCTTGATGCGGCCATTGCCGTCGTCGGCGATTGAGGGTCCTGCACAAAGTACCTCGCCTATAACGGAATAGTGATCGAGGACTTTGGCAAGCCGGTCGTGCTACTGGCTAATAATGGTTTTGTCGCCGATGCTCAGTCCGCTGCATCGAGCAAGGGAATGCCCGGAATCAGAATCGTGGGAGAATCCGTGGCCTGTGAATCCACTGTCATTTCCGAGATAGAAAAGGGCGTAGCGGCAGTCATGAAAGATGTGATTGAAGGCTTGACCAAACCGCTGAGTCCCGAAGAGAAATCCCCGAAACAGCAAACAGGCAAAACCCCAAGGGTTGCTTTTAAAGGAACTCTTCAGGAGGTGAACCAGTTCTTCTACCGCAAGGGATGGGGCGACGGTCTGCCGATAATTCCGCCGACGGAGGAGGCTGTGGCGGAAATGATGACCGGGACGGATCTGCCTCCCGATCATATTGTGGCGAATATCATCCCTAGAAAAGGGAAAGCCACCATCGAAAAGATTGCGGTTAACGCGGTTATGGCAGGTGCACTGCCCACCCACATGCCAGTTTTGATCGCCACAGTGCAGGCTTTTGCAGATCCTAAATCCAGGTTTGATACATTTGAGGTGAGTACAGGTTCTTGGGCGCCTTTCCTTGCCATCAACGGCCGGATAAGAAGAGACATCAATATCAATTGCAGCTCAGGCGCGCTGAGTCCGGGAAATATCGCCAATGCCGCGATCGGGCGGGCCGTTGGATTGATCGTCAAGAACATCGGCGGGGCAAGAAAGGCTGTCGAGGACATGGGGGTCATCGGCAACCCGGGCAAGTACAGCCTTGTGATCGGCGAGGATGAAGAGGCAAGCCCCTGGGAGCCGCTCAGTGTTGAGCGCGGCTTCACAAAAGAAGACAACACCGTGACCGTGTTCTTTCCCAACACCT
>CAYUYB010000255.1:0-4373 GCA_964449025.1 uncultured Desulfobacteraceae bacterium | reverse complement strand
CCCGGCTTATTGCCCGGGCCTTGCACATAAACAAGTTCGCCTGTCGCAAAGAGAATCCCATGGGCCGAATCAGGTATTTGTAGCATAAAGTCATTTCCCCAGTCATTAACCGGACGAACCAAAAAGATTTGATTGATATTGAAAAATAGGTACCCCCATTGCCCTATTCAAGCCCGAAGACCCTCTTGGCGTTTTCAGAGGTCCTGAATGCCAGATCTTCAAAATCCATGCCCCTTAATTGAGCGACCCTGGCCGCAGTATGCCTGACAAAAAGTGGCTCATTTCGTTTTCCCCTTTTGGGGACAGGCGCAAGGAAAGGGGAGTCTGTCTCGATCAACAAGCTTTCAATGGGCACCCTGCGAGCCACTTCCTGCAGCTTAGTGTTGTTGTTATACGTTACGGTACCGGGGATCGAGATATGATAGCCGATATCAATAAAGGCCATGGCAAGCGCATAATCGCCTGAAAAACAGTGAATCACGCCTTTATTGTTCCTGCCACCTCTCTTTCTCAGGATATCAAGGACTTCAGGGTGGGCATCCCGGTCATGCACGATAATGGGCAAGCCGAATTCGGCGGACATCTCCACCTGCCTCTCGAACACTTCAATCTGCTTTTCTCTGGGGGAAAGGAGGCGAAAAAAGTCCAGACCTATCTCCCCCCATGCCACGACCTTATCCTCCCCGGCAAGGCTGCCCAGTTCCTTGAGCCTTTCGGGATCCGCGTCGAGGGCATTATGCGGATGATATCCTATGGATGAAAATATAAAATCATACCTGTTAGCCAATTCAAGGGCCCTGACAGAACTGGTAATATCGATCCCGACTGCTATTATTCGGGTAACACCCCCGTCTAAGGCCCTTTGAAGGACATCATCGAGGTCTTCCCTGAAGTCGTCCATGTCCAAATGGGCATGGCTGTCAATTAACATCTTATCTCCTGAAGCCACCTGAAATATCTTTGTCTGTAAATACCGCCTTGCCGGCGGATCAGGGCAGGTATAATATTATATTGAAATAATGAATTATTTATAGTATTATATATAGAGATATGTTATTTTGTAAATGAATATTGTATATTTATGAAAGAACAGTAGTGTGAAACAGTATTCACAAACTGGGAGGTTGTCAATCCAAGCATGGCGGCTACAGTCAAAAGAGCAGTTGAAACAGACAATAGGACATCATCTCTTGAAAAACAGCTGCAATTTCAAAAAAGACTGAATAATATCACCAATAAGATCCATTCTGCCAAGGATACCAATGACATTCTACTGAATCTGCAGAACGATATCCTGGGTCTTTTTGCCGCGGACAGGATCACCATTTATGTGGTCGACGGCGTAAACAAACAGATCGTTTCCAGATTCAAGACAGGGTCTGAGGTTGCCGAGATCCGGGTACCGATAAACAATACGAGTATCTCAGGCTACTGCGCGGCTTCCGGCAAGACGGTCAATATCGCCAACGCGTATGATGACAACGAACTAAGAAGGATTAATCCGGAGTTGGTATTCAATAAAAGCTATGACGATAAGACCGGCTATAAAACGACCCAGGTCCTGGCCGCGCCTATCATCCATAACAAGTACCTGCTCGGGGTAGTACAGCTTATAAATAAAAAGGACGGAAGCCATTTTACCCTTGAGGATCAGTCATCCGTAATGGAGATAGCCAAGGTACTCGGGTTGGCCTTTTTTAATAACCAGAGGGTTGCAACTAAGAGAAAGCCTACCAAATATGACTTTCTGATTACCAACAACATCATCACTGATAAAGAGATGGAAAAGGCCATGAACGACGCCCGCAAACTCAAAAAATCGGTTGAGAGCGTCCTTATGAGTGATTTCCACGTCTCCAAGGATGATATTGGAAAATCCCTGGCCGCGTTTTACAATACCCGTTTCGTACCCTTTGATGATAAGATGGTGATCCCGGGCCAGCTCCTTAAGGGCCTGAAGCCCAATTTCCTCAAGCACAGTGTATTTACCCCCGTTTCACAATCCGGCAATAAGGTAATCATAGCTATGGGAGACCCCAATTACCTCCCCGCGCGGGATACCATCAGAAGACTGATCCCCGGCAAGGACTTTGAATACTGCGTTTCCACAAGAGATGATATCTTCCAGATGATTGATCTGTTTTTTGACGTCAAGAGAACGGGGACACTTGATGATTCCGGGAGCATAGAGGATATCCTGGGGCAACTCGGCACGGGAGAAGAGGAAGAGAGCGATGATGCGGATAGGGTAAGTGAAGAGGATGGCGCCATTGTCCAGCTCGTGAACAAGATGATAATTGACGCCTTTAACCGGAACGCCTCGGACATCCATATAGAACCACGGCCCGGCAAAGCCAATTCCGTGATAAGATTCAGGATAGACGGTTCATGCCAGGTATATCAGACTATCCCGTATTCATTCAAACAGGCCCTGGTTTCACGACTCAAGATCATGTCGGACCTGGATATCTCAGAAAGGCGTCTCCCCCAGGACGGTAAAATAAAGTTTAAGAAATTCGCTCCCCTTGATATTGAACTCCGTGTCGCGACCATTCCCACCTCAGGGGGTGTTGAAGATGTGGTCATGCGTATCCTGGCCGCCGGCGAGCCCATCCCCTTGGAAAAAATGGGCATGAATGAAAGAAATTACAACGTGTTCGTGGAGATGATCACCAAGCCTTACGGGATAGTACTGGTTGTAGGCCCTACCGGAAGCGGAAAAACAACCACCCTCCACGCTGCCCTGCATTATATCAATAAACCTGAAACAAAGATCTGGACGGCGGAGGATCCCGTTGAGATCACGCAAGATGGCCTGCGTCAGGTGCAGGTCCATCCCAAGATAGGTTTTGATTTCGCAACCGCCATGAGGGCCTTCTTGAGGGCGGATCCTGATGTGATCATGGTAGGTGAAATGCGTGATCAAGAGACCGTTGCTACCGGCATAGAGGCCTCCCTGACAGGACACCTGGTTTTCAGCACCCTTCATACCAACAGCGCCCCAGAAACCATTACCCGTCTACTTGATATGGGTATGGATCCTTTTAATTTCGCCGATGCCATGCTTGGGGTTCTGGCCCAGAGGCTGGTGAGGACCCTCTGTAAAGAATGCAAGGAGGCCTATCATCCTGACAGGGAAGAATACGATAACCTGGTCAGACTCTATGATGGTGACTTTGAAAAACTGGGTTACCCCTACAACGACGATTTCGTCCTGTATAAGCCGAAAGGCTGTTCAAAGTGCGGCAATACAGGCTATAAGGGCCGTACCGGGCTGCATGAAATCATCGTGGGAACAGACGAGATGCAGAATAAGATACAGATAAGGGCAAGAATGGAGGAATTGCGTGCCCAGGCCATACAAGACGGTATGACCACGCTTATGCAGGACGGGATAAGAAAGGTGGTACTCGGGCAGACGGATGTTATGCAGGTAAGAAAGGTGTGTATGTAAGGGCGCAAGGCCTAAGGCGCAAGGGATAAGGTTAGACCCGGATCGGAAAGATGGGGATACGTGAGTTCAATCCGGGTTACGTTTAGTGATCTATTATGGAAATCTGCCTGGTCTTAAAAGGCCCGCGGTCTCATCAAGTCCAAACATAATATTCATATTCTGAACCGCACTCCCTGCTTGGCCTTTCACAAGATTATCAATAATGCTCACCACGATTAGCATCCCGGTCCTTTCATCAACATTCACCGAGAGATTACAGAAATTGCTTTCCCTGACATCGGAACTGCTCTGGGCCCTCTCCGGGCCAAAGGCCCTTATAAAGGCGCAGTCCTCATAGAAAGAGGCATAGGCGGACTGGATATCCTTGATGTTCTCCCCTTTCTTTAATCGACTATAGATGGTGGTTAATATACCCCTGCTCAGGGGAACGACATGGGGGGTAAAGGTGATATGTAGTTCCCTCCCCGCGATAAGGCCAAGTTCTCTTTCCACCTCGAAAACGTGCTGATGGTCCGATATCTTATAGGCGTTCATTGAGTCATATCTGGCAGGATAATGAAAGGCGGGGGAGGGCTTTTTGCCCGCTCCGGACACACCTGTCTTGGCGTCACAGATAATGGATTCGGCCTCGATTAAATCATATTTTATGGCAGGGGCCAGTCCGAGGGTGCAACTCACAGCGAAACAGCCCGGGTTGCCCACGAGGTCAGCCCCCGCAATCTCGTCTCTATGCAGTTCCGCAAGCCCGTATACCGACCTGGGCAGGAGATCGGGTGACGCATGCTCTCCAGTCCTCCCGATTCTGGAGGCGTAGCCCCTGTATATCTCCGGGTCGTTAAAACGGAAATCCCCGCTATAGTCCACGACCTTTACGCCCTTGTCCAGCCAGTAGCGAGCGCCCGCCTGGCCTACTCCGTCC
>CAYUYB010000254.1:0-4375 GCA_964449025.1 uncultured Desulfobacteraceae bacterium | reverse complement strand
CCGTGCGATCGAAAGTATCTTTCTCAATCACCCCGGTTGGAGTCCAGTCTCCGCAAAGTACATGATCAACGTGTTTGTGGTCACAGACACCGCATTCAAGACATTTCTCGCGACAATCAGGGGTGATTTCCCCTTCATGGGCCCTCTCCCACTCCCTTTTTAAATAGCCCTTTGTCACCCCCGAGGTTATATGATCCCATGGAAAAACCTCATGGAGAGACCTTGTTCGGTAAAGATAAAACCCGGGATCAAGTCCTGATCTTTCAAACGCCTCTTTCCAGATATCCATACTAAATTGTTCCTTCCAAGCATCAAATCTGGCGCCTAACCTCCAGGCCTCTATCAGCGGCGATATCAATCTCCTGTCACCACGAGAGAAGATGCCTTCCAGCCAGCTCAGCTCCGGCTGATTCCATTTTACACGTACACTGCTGCCTTTCAGGGCCCTTCTGATATTACTAATATGTGTCCAGCTTTCCTCAGGGCTTATCTGTGGCGCCCACATAAAAGGGGTATGCGCCTTCGGCACAAAGGTGGAGATACTCACGTTAAGCACAGCCTTTTTCCCACGGCGTCCTGCAAGCTCACACACTTTTCTTGCAAGGTCTATGATATCCTCTCTATCCTGCTGTTCTTCCTCCGGAAGCCCAATCATGAAATACAGTTTAATCAGGTTCCACCCGGCCCCGTATACCTCCCGGGCCGTATTCAAAATATCCGTGTTAGACAATGACTTATTGATCACCTTCCTGAGCCTGTCGTTGCCAGTCTCAGGTGCAATGGTAAACCCTGTCTTTCTCACACGTTTGATCTGTTCCAGCCAGGCAGGATCCAAACTGTCCACTCTCAAAGAAGGAAGGCTCAGCGAGATATTTTCCTCCGATAGCTTATCCATCAATGTCTTTATCAAAGGGGAGATACATCCATAATCACCAACACTAAGGGATAGAAGAGAAACATCCTCAAAACCGGTTGATCGCAACGCATAATCCACGACTTCGATAACTGACTCCGGCTTGCGTTCACGGACAGGGCGGTATATCATACCGGCCTGACAGAACCGGCAGCCCCTCGAGCAACCCCTTGCGATCTCAATGGCAAGTCTGTCATGAACCAACTGTGTAAAAGGAACCACCTGATCCGATGGAAGGGAATATTTTTCTATATCGGGTACCAGCGCCTTTTTCACCTGTCCATAACCTTCCTTCAACGTCTCAATAGAACTTATGGGACCGGCGCGATGATAGTGGGGATTATAGAAAGACGGAATGTATACCCCTCTTATTTTTACCAGTTCATCCAATATATCTTGCTTTCCGCTACCGCTTCTTTTGCCATATCTCACGGTCCTGCAAATATCAAGGGTGGCTTCTTCCCCATCGCCTACCAGGATAACGTCAAAGATATCGGCAATCGGCTCTGGATTGAAGCATGCGGGACCTCCTGCTATTATCAGGGGAAAGCTATCATCCCTTTCCCTGGAAAAAAACGGTATCCGGCAAAGATCAAGTATGTTTAAGACATTAGTATAGCAAAGTTCATGCTGGAGACTAAATCCTATAATATCGAAATCCGTTAGGAGTCTGCCCGAATCGAGTGTGGATGGGACTATGTTGCTGTTCCTCATCTCCTTTTCCATGTCGATCCAAACCGAATAGGCCCTTTCCGCCGCGATCCATTCATGACTGTTGAGAATGTGATAGAGTATCTTTAAACCCTGATGGGACATGCCTACCTCATAAACATCTGGAAAAACCAGGGCGATTGAAACCTCGACATCAGCGTTCTCTTTAACTATGGAATTTATCTCACCACCGAGATAACGGCTGGGACGTTTTGTCTTCAAAAGCAGATTTTGATCTGATATTTTCATATGGTATGGATTAGCGAACGTGCTTAAATCAATCCACCTTCCTAGTGTTATGTGAGGATGTGTTGATCAATGATCAGGATTCCAGGTCTAAAAGGCAATATCAGATATTGATAACAGCTATCATAGGGTTACGAAGGCTGTTTCTCAAGCATGACAGTTATAACAGCCCCTCCATCTGGATGGTTTTCCCCGTAAACACTGCCTTTAAGTCCTTCCACAATGCGCTTAACAATGGCGAGACCCAAACCAGACCCCCCCTCCTTGGTCGTAAAAAAAGGCGTAAATATATTAGAAAGCGCCTTTTTAGTGAAGCCTTCTCCCGTATCTTTTACCCTTATCCTGACCATCTCTTTTCCCAATCCATGAATCCCACTCTTTTCTACAACCTCGGCGCTCACTTTGAGGGTGCCTTTTCCAGGCATAGCCTCGGCGGCGTTCAGAAGGATGTTCCATAACACCTGTTTTATCTGTTCGGGATCGGACACAACCTTTATTTTGCCATTTATAAAGGTTTCCACTTTTATCTGGTCATTCCATTTCCCACTGTTTTTAAAAAGCTCCAGGGATTCGGTTATCAACTGGTTGAGATCAAATCCCCTCTGGCTGAATGGTCTGGGCCTGGCGAACAGCAGAAAATCGTTAATCAGGTTGTTCAACCTGTTGATCTCTCTCAAAATAATATTCGTAAGTCGTTTGTTTATTTCATCCCCTTCCAGACTTTCTTTCAGCATCTGTATCGACCCGCTAATAGAGGCCATGGGATTCCTTATCTCATGGGCTATGCCTGCCGCGAGTTCGCCGATAAGCGCCAGACCCTCCACCTTTTTAATCTCCTCTTCTATCCTTCTCATCTCCGTTATATCCTGGAAAAAGAGGATATGGCCCTTTTGATCCCCGTTGGGGATTTTAAGGGGCGAGATAAAGAATCTAAGTGAAAGCTCTTTACCGTTGAGTCCCGGATATTGCAGGTCTATAAAGCCCGGGGGATTCTTTGTTTCCCAGCGGGGCTCTTCTTCATTTATCTTGGTGAAATACACATTCAAGAAAGGAAAAACGTCCGTGACCTTTTGCCCTATTACATCATCCGCATTCATATTAAAAATATCCTCCGCCGCTGGATTAAAGAGGATAATCCTTCTCTGCCCGTCCAGAGTGATTAAAGCCGAGGTTATGCTGCGGATGATCCATTCATTTAATGCCTCAAGTTTAATAAAATCGTCCTCTTTAGCCTTTAATTCAACTTGGCTTCTTCTTGCCTGCTCCGAGGGATAACTGCTAAGAAAGGCTACGAGATAAAAAGCGGCAATATTTACTGTGATAATATAGAAGATGTTGAAACCCTGGTATCCCGACGCGTAATCTAAACTGCTGCCGAAGGGATTAATGACATTGTAATAGTGAAGGTCCAGTAAAAGACCATAAAGTATGCTACTGCTGGAGGCTATAATCATACCTCCTTTTCTGTACAGGATTATGCTGCCGTTTATAATGGTAAGGATATAGAGAAAATAAAAAATACTATCTATTCCGCCGGTCGAATAGATTATGGCGGTTACAAAGAAGGTATCAACCAATAGTTGCAAATAGGCCTGTCTGGGGTGATCTTTCCATATCTTAAAGAGGATAAGATAAATAAAGGTAAGGAAATAGATTATCGCGATAAGGAAATAATGGGAGGTCTGAATATCCCCGAAATAGGTCCTGGTTTCCCTTACCTGGATAAATACTGAAGCCCCTAAAAGAAGGGAAACAAAGACCAGCCTCAGAAGCATGAGCTTCTGAAGCCGCCCCGGCAGTTCCGGTTTGTGCTTTTTCAGATCAAGGTCGGCCATGCTACTGATGGTATTAGCCGCCAACCGCTCCGGCCATAGTAAAGATCGGCAGGTACATTGCGACGACCAGCCCGCCTATCGAACCTCCCAGAAACAACATAAGCAAAGGTTCCAGCATCGAAGTCAGGGCATCCACCGCCGCGTCAACCTCTTTATCATAAAAATCGGCTATCTTTTCGAGCATGGTATCAAGCGCACCTGTAGCCTCACCAACGGATATCATCTGTATTACCATTCCGGGGAAAACGTCATTTTCCGATAAAGGCTCCGCAATGGTCTGCCCTTCGGCTATGCTGCCTCTCACCTCATAAATAATCTCCTCGATAACCACGTTCCCAGCCGTTTTGGCAACGATTTCCAAGGAGTCTAGAATCGGAACGCCACTCGACATCATGGTCCCCAGGGTTCGTGTAAACCTAGCAACAGCCGTCTTTTTGAGAAGATCGCCGAATATGGGTAGTTTCAGGGCAAGTGTATCGGTAACCTTTCTGCCTGATGTAGAATTTTTGTATTGTTTAAAGGCAAAAAAAAGGGCGATAATGGCTATGATTATCCAATGGATATTGCCTTTCATAAAATCGCTCATGTTTACAACCACTTGTGTAGGCACAGGCAGGGCCTGCCCGAAACTGGCAAACATGTCCTGAAAAACAGGAATAACAAATATAAG
>CAYUYB010000253.1:0-4410 GCA_964449025.1 uncultured Desulfobacteraceae bacterium | reverse complement strand
ATTATCCAAAATAAAAACAAACAGAGAATTCTTAAAGAGTGCCTCAAAGCATTCTTAAAGCCAGGCTTGGAACGGAAATAACTTGGGACGTTCCGGGAGACAGCGTTTTCGCCGTTTGAAACGTTTTGTCTCCCCTATGTCTCCCCCGCTTAGGGGCTCTATAAAGGATACATTACCTGTAAGCGGTTGATATTTCATGCCCTGATTTCTATCAACAAATCTTTCAGTATAAATCTCACTCCGTTAATGAAGCTCCCCGCCTTCGCTTCTGGGTTATTTTGTTGAAGTGTAACTCATTTTCTTAAGATAATGGTTCGAAAATAGGTTGTATTATTATATTGAAAAATCATATGATATTTAATATTGAAGAAAAACAGGAAAAATGGTCTAACCATGATAAAAAGAGGAGTGTCGTTGAATAACTAATGTTTGATCCGTGATAGGCTCTATAAGGCAATCAGCATAATTATAACTATAAGGAGGAGACCAATGAGACGTTCTACTTTCGTGTTTATAATGTTTTTTAGCGTGTTACTCATACCCATGATCAGCTTCGCAGCGGATGAGGTTTCCTGCCAACGCGGAGGGCTGCAGCACGCGGTCGACTTGTACATCGATGCCCAGACCAAAGGCGATATTTCCGGCCTGCCGCTGGCGATTGGTTTGAGTTATAAGGAGGACATGGCGCCTGTCGACGTCAACGAGGGTCTTATCAATACGCCGATGAAGATAGATTTTCATCGGAGTCTGCTCGATCCTGATTCGTGCCAGACCTTCACCGAGGTAATCGTGACAGACAAGGAAAATCCCTATGTCATCGGCACACGCATCCGTGTTAATCATGACAAGATCGCCGAGATCGAGATCCTGTCGACCAAACCAAGTTATTGGCTCTTCGACGCCGATGCCTATCTAAAGTATTCGTCGTCGGAAGACTGGAGCCCCATCCCCGCTGATAAGCGTGATAAGCGCGGAACACTAGTTGCCGCGGCAAACGCCTATCTCGACGCGTTCCTTGAAAAGAAGATTGACCTTGTGCCGTGGGGATTTCCCTGTGTCCGCATCGAAGGTGGTGCATACACCGGCACGGGCTCACCCGATGACAGCTGCGAGGTCGGAGTCCCTACCGGCTTGAATATCACTAATCGCCGCTTCATAGTCGATGAGGTGATCGGCTCGGTAGTGGCGTTCTGCAGGTTTGGCACAGATACCCCGGATGGTCGCAGGGGCGCGCCTGATACACACCTGTTCCGGGTGGAAGACGGCAAGTTGCGCTACGTGCATACACTTACTCATCTGTTGATGTCAGACTTCCAGGGTCAGATGCCAGAAGATATGCCGGGGCAGTGAACCGGAATGAAGCGTGAAGCGGGACGCTCTTTAATAATACAATTGTCAATGTGAGTTGTTGAGGTGTGTCCCATACCTCACTGGCGTAGAAACTAGAGATGAGTTTAGCCGATATCGGGTTTTCCGTCGAGCCGAGAGAATTGATCGCAAAAGAGGGTTATTATTCTCTCGAAAAATGATTTATTAAATTATTAAAGAGCGTGCCGCTTCACGCTTCACAAAACAACATCAAAAGAAAAGGGAGGCGATATGAGATCCAGGCTTCTGATGCAATCTAGGCACTGTTTTATACTGGCAGTTTCTTTGCTGTCGGCGGTTTTGTTGGTTAACACAGCGTCGCCAGGAGAACCGGAATGGAATCCGACCACAATTAAGGAATGTGACCGCGCCTGCCTGGTCGGCATCATGGATGGCTATATGAATGCCTTATTCAAGCAGGATCTCGATGCCGTCCCGGCCCTGGCAAAAGATGTACGAATGACCGAAAACACCGGTGTCATGGACGTTGGCGAGGGGGTCCTCTGGCGGTCAAAGGCGGAACCGACAAGCTTCAAAATCCATGTAGCCGATCCGGTTTCGGGGCAGGTCGCCATGCAGGCACGGCTGAAAATCGGCGGTCGCAATGCGCTGGTTGCCGTCCGTTTGAAGGTGGATCGTGGAAAGATCCAGGAAATCGAGCAGTTATATAACCGTGAAGTCGACGACGCGGCGATCCCGCTTTTGACCACTCCCGTACCGCTTTTGACCACCAATGTCCCCGCGGACGAACGGGTTTCCCGCGATATGCTGTATCGCATTGCCAACTCTTATTTTGATGCCCTGGAAGGGGATAACGGCAAGATCGGCGCGTTTGCCGATGAGTGCGTTCGCCATGAGAACGGCTACCAGACAGTAAACAATCCGCCTCCCGGCGGCCGTATGATGCCTGCGCCTTTTATTCCAACGGCGGACACCCCAGAAGGCCGTGAGATGCTCGAGTTCAGTATGCTGACCTGTACTGAGCAGATCGATACCAAGATGTTCGCCTATATGAAAAAGATCCGCCCGCGCCGCGCGCTGATTATCGACGAGCAGAAACAGACAGTAGGTACCTTTCCCTTTTTCGTACACGACGGCACCAGCCGGAACGCCAAGCCAGGTGCCCCTCCGGGTATGATTTTGAATCTGGTGACAATGGAGACGTTCGCAATCAGAAATGGCCTGATCCATCATGTGGAGGCGTTTCCGTTCGTAACACTGCCCTATGGATTGGGCAACGGCTGGACCATGGGCTCCGGCCGCTGATTTCAGTTTGTTATTTATTGGTAATAAAAAGATTCGAGCTGTAAGAAGATTAAAAATGGGGCGGTGGTTCCTAAGCAACTCATTTATATTTTTCAATTCTTCTTAGCTTTTCAAGAAACAGCTAATCCCTCAATCCTTCGCCTCATAACATGGCATAAAGCGCCGGGATTATCTATCCTGGTTGTCTGGATATCACGACAACATGCCTTTAATGGATTCTACTGTCAAGTTGCTTCGGAACCACCGTCCCCCTTTATAAAATCTGTCAGGATTGAAGAATCAACCCTTATGTTTTCCTTTACTCATGAAGGTCATTTGCAGCAGGATCATTTTTGCCTTGCCGGCGATCCAGCTTTTCCTTGGCTTTTTTCTTTCGCTTAAGCTCTTTCTCGCGCTTTTTAAAGCTATGGTTACTTCGCTTCGCCATGATCCTCCTTTTTACGATATTTGTGTATTATAGACACCCGCTTTACAAATTGGCTGCTAATCGAGAGATGAAAGATATTATCTTCGATCCGGCTTGTTAGAAACTACGTCCCCTTCCCTGTCTTCCACCTTTTCTGCTGCCACCAAAACCTCCTCTGCCATGATGATCTTCGGTGCGAGGCCGAGCAGTATTAACCTTCAACGTGCGTCCTTTAAGCTCTTTACCGTTTAGAGAGTCAATTGCCGCCTGAGCTTCGGCATTATCGGACATCTCTACAAACCCAAATCCTTTTGATCTGCCCGTATAATTATCCGATATGATTTTTACGGTTTCAACTTGACCAAAGGCCTCAAAAGCTACTTTTAAGTCCGTTTCATCCACTTCATACGATAGATTCCCTACATAGATATTCATTCTGATCCCCTTTTATTTATTAAATTCCCTTTTTTAATATCTCCATGAAATAGCCTTACTATTTTCGCTCCTTTAATGCTTTTTTCTGCGGAATCACCTGCCTTTCCAAGTTTCTGATATCTCTACCCAGCGCCGCCTTTTCTCGATTAAATTTTAATAATTTCATACTGTATTTGACCTTCTTCCCCTTTCGCTTTCTATGCGCTAAAGGTTGCTCAATTTCGAGATCTTACGGAAATGGTGGCCATAGATCGAGAATGTAATAGCCAATGGGATTAATCGCGGCCGGCAAAAAAGAGTCCAGGATAAAAGCTTCCAATACTGGAATCGCTCTTTACCGAAAATTCCCAGGCGAATGATTGAGCGAAATACAGCGATCAGGCGTTGAAAATCGATAGGGATCCTTCTTGTTTTAGGCATCTTATATTCCCGCAGGAATGTCATGGCACGTTTATAGTAATGCCTGGGCAAGTAAATATGCCGAATCATGATTCTATACCCCTCCCGTAAAGTATCAAAACCCATTTTAGGCACTATGTTGGTTGATCCATCAACATTATCTCCGGAGAACAGGCCGACAAGACGCCCCTCCTTTTTCATTCGATCATAAAGCCTTGTGCCGGGGGGGGCATTAAGCATGCCCACCATAGCCGTGACTATTCCGCTTTTTTGTATAAACTCGATCTGCCGGTGGAAAATGGAAGGCATATCACTGTCGAAACCCACAATAAACCCTCCCTGCACCTGAAGACCGGTCCGCTGTATGAGTTTAACGCTCTCGAGCAGATCTCGATTCCTGTTCTGCACCTTATTGCATTCAGCCAGGCTCTCTTCATTGGGAGTCTCGATGCCGATGAACACACTATCAAAACCTGCATCTACCATCATTTCCATCAACTGCTTATCATCGGCCAGATTGATGGAGGCTTCCGTGT
>CAYUYB010000252.1:0-4436 GCA_964449025.1 uncultured Desulfobacteraceae bacterium | reverse complement strand
GCCCTCCCGATAGTCACTCATAAAAGGGACATGCCTTCGCTCCGGTGACATATCTCTAACTTTACCCGAGGTCACGGGTGTTGTTTTCAAGACGACATCTCCAAAAGAATCCCACCCAGGGTATGCGGTGGGCTGATTTTCAAGGGTTTGCCCCGCCAGGACCCCTGGCAGGATGTGCCGTTGCGAACAGGAAAGGGTTTGCACCACCAGGACCCCTGGCAGGATGTGCCGTTGCGCACAGGAAAGGGTTTACCAAACCCTTGAAAATGAGGCCACGTCCACTGGACGCCATAGATGTCATCCTGAAAAGAATGCCTGTGACCGGAGGGCTGCGCCATGCGCCTTAGGCCTTGCTCATGTCATCCTGAAAAGAATGGCTGTGACCGGCAATGGCCCATGGCGTGTGATGTATTGTGACCGAAGGGACTGTCCCTTCGGCCACGGTGGCCTTTTTATATTGTGCCATATGGCGTAGACTGTTATGGCCTGATGTCACGGGTGTTCTTGGGCAGGGTTATAGCAAAACCTTATGCTAAGAATTATTTGAGGGTTTGATGGTAAATTTTGGATCGCTGAATATTTGGTCCATTGTTTTGGCTTGATTTACCCGCAGTTGTTATGTTAGCATTCATTATTTATTATTTGGATACGATGGTATTGCCGTTTGGCTAACCCTTAGTTGTATTTGAGGAGATTGATTATGGCAGGCGTGAATAAGGTTATTCTAGTGGGAAACGTGGGCACTGACCCTGAATTAAGGTATACGCCTTCAGGCAAGGCAGTAGCAAACTTTAGCCTGGCTACAAATGAGCAATGGACAAACAAGGACGGTGGAAAGGAAGAGAGGACCGAATGGCACCGGGTCGTTGCCTGGGGCCGTCTGGGCGAGATATGCGGGGAGTACCTGAGCAAAGGGAGCCAGGTCTATATAGACGGTAAAATCCAGACCCGGGCCTGGGAAGACAAGGACGGCAATAAGAGATATACCACGGAAATAATAGCTCAGACCATGCAGATGCTGGGAGGGACTTCCAGGAAAGAAGGGGAGGCCAGCTCACCGGAAGAAAGACACCCTGTTGAGGAGCCCATCTCGATTCCTGATGATGACATACCATTTTGAAAGATTAGAATCCCTGGCCTAAACCTCATCTTCCTTTTCTGCCTTTTTTTCTTTCTCTTTTGGTGATTCTAGCTCTTCGGGTTTTTCGGTTGTGGCCTTTTTAAAATTCCTTATCCCTTTTCCAATACCGCTACCTATTTCGGGAAGTTTGCCGGCACCGAAGATGATCATGATTATTATCAAGATGATGATAAGTTCAGGCATGCCTATACCAAACATTTCGACCTCCACTTTCCATAGCCGAGATTTCGGCTTTTCCACTAATATTTAAAAATCCCTTACCGCGCCAGCCAAGATTTCTAATTTACACCAAATGGATAGTCAAGTCAAATTATAGCTCCCTGACCTACCATCTAGATGTTATCTGCTATTCGACAGGCCCACGGTCCTGAGTTTATCGAAGGCATGTCCCTTTTCTTCGTTCCGGATCTCCCGGGCTGGTCATTTCTAGGAATATAAAATAACAGCGCCCTCCCGATAGTCACTCATAAAAGGGACAGCCCTCCGGCCACCATGATGTTTTCTATATTGTGCTATGCCTCTCTCGTCGCTCCTTGGCGCTCCCGTTTACTGCAGGGGACAGTCATCTAACACCTATTATATGGTCAGGGTTATACCGAAATGCTGAGCTAATATACATTATTTGTAGGTTTGATGGTGGATTTTGGGAGGTACCCGACTAAAGTACCACCAACTCATTATCCTTTCTCGATTCACGTCTGTCGGGGATATCGGTTATGGTGTTAAGCTATTTGCCATGGTCCGCTATAAGCATCAGCGCGCCGCATCGGGGCCTTACCTGCCTTCGAATTGGGGTTTCTTGCCCACACTGGTCAGTCCGGTAAGGGCGTCTTTAGTGGCAAAGATCTCCATGAGGTGAGACAGATCCACCTTAAGGGCCTCTTTAAGGGGTTTTTCATATCCCTCATCAATGATCTGGTTGGCCAACCTAAGGGCAATGGGCGCCTTGCTTGCTATTATTTTGGCTGTTTTTGCTATTAGAGGATCATCGCTGTGCTGAAACCCTGAATTGAGCAAAGAATCTATGTTTTCATCTGCGAAAAGTTCCTTGAGTTTTTTCCATTCCGGAGGAAGTTCTTTCACATGCCTTCCTTTATTGGGCAACAGCTGTCCTGCTCTGGCAAGATTAACAATCTCGTCATCGATCTTGTCTGCCTCGAAGATATAGTCCACAAGGCCGATGGAATGGGCATCATCCGCAGAGATTACCCTGCCGGTGAATATCAGGTATTTGGCCAATTCCTTGCCAATAAGACGACTTGTTCGCTGATTTCCCCCCAGCCCGGGATAAATGCCGATGCCTGTCTCAGGAAATCCCATAATCGCCTTGGGCGTGACGGCAATAATATCGGTTGAAAGGGCCAGTTCAAACCCGCCACCCAGAGCGAGGCCGTCCATCTTGGCGATGACAAGTTTTTTGCTATCATCGATACGGTTAAGCACCTCCTGGCCATAGGCCGTGAACCTGTAATTGTCTTCCAGCCTGCCTTCTTTGATACAATCAACAAAGAAATTTATATCAGCGCCGGCTACAAAGGCCTTGCCCACTGTCTCCAGAATGACAACACTGGTGTCCGGGTCTGATTCCGCCTGGCTGAATGATTCATCCAGATGCCTTACGACTGTTTCGTTCAGCGCATTCATGGCATCAGGCCTTGATATAATGACACGGCCGATGTCCCCGTCTTTTTGATATCTTACGTAGCGAATATCCCATGTTTCGCCTCTCTCTTTCTTTCGGGTTAAAGACTGGGGCATTTTAAGATAAGGCCAGGATTTCAGAAGATTCCCAACTATGTTATATGCCTTATCGATGCCATAATCGTTCATGAGTTCAAAAGGCCCTTTCATCCAGCGTAGCCCTACCTTGGCTCCCAGGTCGATGTCCTCGATAGTTGAAACGCCTTCATCCAGCATGGTGGCGACTATATAGAAGACGACCGCCCGGAACCTGTCAGCGATCTGCTCGAGTTTATCCTCCTGTATCTCCCCTTCGATGGGCCACAATTTGCCGGAGTCTGCCTGGGCCTTGAGCCTTTCCGAAGGTTCGTAAAAGGGCCCCAGCTTGTTCGCCAGGCCTGCCGAGGCGTGAAGAGCTATAGCCACGCCTGTCAGATTAACTATCTCGAAAGGTCCCATAGCGATCTTTAAGGCATCCCTGGCCGCCTTTTCAATGGTGGCGGAATTTGCGATCCCCTCTTCAAGGATCCTGGTGGCCTCATTATTGACAGGGACAAAGAAGCGGTTCACCGCGAACCCCGGTGAATCATTAACAAGGATATCGGTCTTACCGGTGAGCATGGAGTATTGTTTACAGGCTTCCACGGTTTCCTTGGAGGTTTTGGAGCCGGGGATCACCTCCACGAGCCTGTTCTTGGCCGGGTGGTAGAAGAAATGAAGCGCAAGGAAACGGTCCTTGCGGCGTACGGATTCTGCCAGATCATCTACCTGAAAGGTTGAGGTATTTGAGGCTATGATGGTTTTAGGTTCACAGATCTCATCAAGCCTTGTAAAAAGCCCTTTTTTGACGGTTATGTCCTCAAAAACCGCCTCGATGACCATATCACAGTCCTTTACCTCGGTCATGTCCGTTGTCCCCTTGATACGGCTCAATATCTCATCCACCTTTTCCGAGGTTAATATCTTGCGATCTACCGCCTCTTGGAGGGTATCCTTTATGATATTCAAACCTCTTTCCACGAATTCGGGCTTAATATCTACCATCACAACGTCAAGCCCTTCCTGCGCTGTTTTTTGAGTGATGCCGGAACCCATACTGCCTGCCCCTATTATGCCTATCTTCTTCATTCTCTTTGCTCCTTTTGCCTGGGATGTAATCACATTGTGATTATAATTTAATTACAAAACCGGGGAGTTATGTCAAGTAAAATGAAAGGGTATTGCCAAAACTCAAAATGGCTTGTGGCGAAAGGGGGCGTAACAAAGACAGACGAAAAGCACTGTATTCTTATTCAAGATTGAATTAATTCTTGAATTATTTGATATAATCTTATAATCACATAACATCGTATCCTGAAGGAGGTTGTATTATGAAGATAGCTGTCAGCGGCAAAGGAGGCGTTGGCAAGACGACATTCGCCTCATTTTTGATAAAGGTCCTCGCTGATAGTGGAAAGAAGGTACTGGCGATTGATGCCGATCCCGATGCAAATCTTGCTCAGGCCCTGGGTTTTGATAAAGACGCGGAGATTGTACCGATCGCTGAAATGAAGGAAATAATAGAGGAGAGGACCGAGGCAAAAGTGGGTGCGATGGGTCAATTCTTTAAATTAAA
>CAYUYB010000251.1:0-4461 GCA_964449025.1 uncultured Desulfobacteraceae bacterium | reverse complement strand
GCCGTAACCCCTAGAAATCACCAGCCCGGGAGATCCGGAACAAAGAAAAGGGACATGCCTTCGATAAACTCAGGGCCGTGAGTCCTTCGATAAACTCAAGACCGTCAGGTTGTCGGACGGCCCTCCGGTCACGGCCATTCTTTTCAAGACAAGAAGCGGATAGGCAGCGGCCTTCCACGCTCCGTAGGAAGCTGCTGTGGAGGACGGGCGCTAATAAGCTACGGCAGGCCAAGGGGCGCATGGCGTAAGGCGCAAGGCGTGGGGCTAAATCTAATTTCCTCCCCCTTTTAGCCGGGTGTGAGAGGGGAGCAAGAGAGAAGAGGCGAAAGCTAAAAGCTAATCGCTAAAACCTAACGGGTTTGAACGGATGGAGATCCATTGTGGAGATTCAGTCCGCTTTCGAAATCCTTACGGCGCAGACCTTAAATTCAGGTATCTTGGCGATGGGGTCAAGGGCCGAAATGGTCAGCATATTGGCCGCGGAATCGGCATAATGAAACGGGATAAATACGGTTCCTTTAATCGCCATATCGGATATCCGGGCATGGGCCTCGATCTTTCCACGCCTTGAAGATATATTGAGAAGGTCGCCATCTTTGATGTTATATGTTTCGGCGTCCTGGCTGGAGATCTCCACAAAATTTCTGGGAGCAAGTTCATTGAGACCCTCGGATTTCATGGTCATTGTCCCTGTGTGCCAATGATAAAGGATACGGCCGGTAGTGAGGTACAGAGGATATTCGTTGTCCGTAGCCTCCGCCGGGGGGATATAATCAATGGCGTGGAATCGTCCGAGACCGCAGGAAAACGTACCCACATGTAGACGCGGGGTGCCCGGATGATCCGGGGAAGGGCAGGGCCAGGGGATGCCTTCATGTTGGAGGCGGCTGTAATTAATGCCGCAATAGGAAGGAGTGACCTCGGCTATTTCGGCCATGATAGCCTCGGCGTCCTTGTATGACATGGGATAACCCATTCTGCTCGCAAGGTCGCAGATGATCTGCCAGTCCTCCTTTGAGTCACCGGGGGAATCCAGGGCCTTGTGTAATAGTTGAACCTTCCTCTCCGTGTTGGTGAAGGTGCCGTCCTTTTCAGCAAATGACGCGGAGGGCAGAACAACGTCGGCAAGCTTCGCGGTATCGGTCAGAAAGATATCCTGTACCACCAGGAATTCCAATTTTTCCAGGCCCTTCCTGGTATGGTTCAGATCTGGGTCGGATATCATGGGATTTTCACCTATTATATAGAGGGCCTTTATCTCGCCCCTGGGGGCCTTTTCCATCATCTCTGTGGAGGTAAGGCCGGGGTTTTGGGGAAGGCCTTCCACACCCCAGGCCTTTTCCATCCTTTGCCTGACCGCAGGGTCACTAACCTGCTGATATCCGGTATAGACATTGGGCAGGGCTCCCACATCGCATGCCCCCTGCACATTATTTTGGCCCCGGAGCGGGTTTACCCCTCCCCCTTCAATCCCCATATTTCCGCAAAGCATGGCCAGGTTTGCCAGGGACTTGACATTATCCGTCCCGGTGGTGTGTTGGGTTATGCCCATGGCATAAATAATATAAGCAGCCGGTGCGCGCGCGAAGAGGCGTGCTGCTTCAATAAGACCCATTGCCGGGATCCCGCTAATGTCCTCCACATAATCCGGGGTATATTTCTCCACGGTCTTTTTTAATTCGTCAAAACCCACAGTCCGGGTATTTACGTAATCCTTGTCATAGAGATCTTCTTTAATAATGACATTCATCATACCGTTTATCCAGGCTACATCCGTCCCCAGATTCTGTCTTAGCCAGAGGGAGGCAAACCGTGTTATGCGGATCTTGCGGGGATCAACCACTATTAGCTTTTTCCCCCTGAATTCCACCGCGCGTTTCACATAGGAGGAGATTACAGGATGATTCTCCGTAATATTGGAGCCGGTGATCAGGATAACATCAGCCTTTTCGATATCGGAAATAGGGTTCGTCATGGCGCCGCTTCCAAAGGCCGCGGCCAGGCCGGCAACGGTAGAGGCGTGGCAGAGCCGGGCGCAATGGTCCACGTTATTTGTGCCTATGACAACACGTGTAAATTTTTGTGCCAGATAGTTCTCCTCATTGGTAGTACGTGCGCTGCTCAGGACGCCGATGGAATCAGGACCGTTCTCTTCTTTTATTCTGGAAAGCCTTGAAGCGACATGGTCAAGGGCCTCATCCCAGGTAGCTTCCCTGAATTTCCCGTTTTCTTTGATCAGAGGAGTCCTGAGCCTTGCAGGATCACTCACAAACGCGTAGCCGAATCGGCCCTTGACGCAGAGACTACCATAATTGGGGGCAACGTCTTCAATGCCGGTGATCTTCACTATTTTGTTGTCTTTAACGTGGAGATACATCTGACATCCCACCCCACAGTAAGGACAAGTAGTTCGAATCTTTTTTATTTCCGAGCTATAACCTGCCCGATAAAAATCATCCTTTGCCATGAGCGCACCCACGGGACACGCCTGGATACATTCGCCGCAAAACACGCAATCCGAGTCCTTGAGGGCACGATCACCCTTTGTTACGATCTTTGACCTTGAACCCCTGTAACCAAAACTTATGGCGTTATTGACCTGGATCTCATTGCACGCCTGAACGCACCTGCCGCATAGTATACAGCGAGAAAGATCTCGAACAATAAATGGATTCACATCCTCTATAGGGTGCGGAGATTCTAAGACAGGAAAACGGTTTGTCTTTACGCCATATTGAATTGCGAGCTCCTGCAGACGGCATTCCCCGTATGCAGGACATAATGATCTGTGCTTCTCGGGTTCCATGGCCTTTAACTGGAAGTCGGTCCAGGAGTCTATTTCCAGTCCCTGAACGAGACAGTTATGACTGCCCGAGGAAAGCAACAGTTCCAGGTTGAGACGGCGGGCATCGAGAACCCTTTTTGAGGAGGTCTTTATGACCATATTGGGGGCGGCTGGTGTGGAACAGGAAGTTACCAGCGCCTTTGCCCCCTCTAGTTCAACCAAGCATATACGGCAGGCGCCTGTGGGGGTTGCTCCTTTAAGATGACAGAGCGTGGGGATATCTATTCCATTCCTGCGGGCTACATCAAGGATGGTTTCCCCATGTTCAAAGGAAAAGTCCTTACCGTCAATAACCAGGGTATCTTGAGAAGTCATCTTCAGCCTCCGGACAGAAGTATCAGCACCTTTTTCTGCGGGAAGGATAGGGAAAAAAGCCCTTTGTGTCAAGAAAACATTCCGGGGAATCCGTCAAGATGTTTGTATATATGTTATGTAGCAGGAGAGACAATCAGGGGTTGGTGGTACCTATTTCAAGAAAAGCAGCCTGGCTGCGCCGCCAATAAGATTAATATCCTTAATCTCCTCTACTTCTCCCACTTTTCTTCCGCTGACATTAAATACGTCGCCGTCGGAATTTACTGAGCCCAACACTGTTCCGGCCTGGTTCTTTATATGCCCGTCCGCCGTGACTTGGCCTATAACGATGTTACTGACGTTATGGATGACGCCGTCATTGTTGACCGAGCCCAAAATACTCCCATGTGCATTGGTCACGTTGCCTTCTTTATCAACAGAACCGACTACCCTCGCGTAGAGATTATATACGTTTCCTTCAGGTTCGGCAGGTTGATTGGGCTTGATGTCTCGCGCAAATGCCCGGCCGATTGAGTCACCCGTAAAAGGTGGCCCTGAAAGGAAAAGGATTGCCATAACCAAAACATAGAGAGGCCATAGTTTCAGGTTTATTCCTTTAATATTTATGATCATCCTATTTCTCCTCACTTAAGGTCCTTCAGCTCCTTTCTTCCGATTAACCGGGAGACACTATAACTTAAGACTATATAATTTTGATGTCAATAGAGGCTTCCCCTGATACTCCGCCAAGGGGTCATCCATACCTTTACCCGTCTTCGACGGGATGCCGCGTGCGGAAGCGCGGTGGATTTGTTCTTGCCTCATGCTTTATTGCGATATAGAATGAAAAAACAGAAGACTAAGACACCTGCAGCTGCCCTGGAATTGCGGATTGACCACGACCATCCCTACAGGTCAGTGAAAGGAGGACACTATGAGGGTTATGAATATTATTATCTGGGTAGTTCTTCCGGCGGTTCTCATAATCCCGTCCTTTACCGCGGGGGCAGGCTCCTTGAAAAGCTTTGACGATCAACGCCGGCAGATGGTAGCCGGCCAGCTTCGCGCTCGCAATATAGACGATCCTGCCGTGTTAAAGGCCATGGGAGTGGTCCCTCGTCATTTATTTGTGCCGCTCGAGTTCCGGGATAGGGCATACGATGACACCCCTTTACCTATCGGGCATGGTCAGACCATCTCCCAGCCCTACATGGTGGCCCTCATGTCCCAGTTGCTGGAAGTGGGGCCGGATGACCGTGTCCTGGAAGTCGGCGCGGGTTCCGGTTATCAGGCTGCCATACTGGCGGAGATGGGGGTCAAGG
>CAYUYB010000250.1:0-4465 GCA_964449025.1 uncultured Desulfobacteraceae bacterium | reverse complement strand
TGGGTATAGAGGTCCCGTTCAAGACGGTGCACTTTTTTGAATTCCTTTACCATCGTCTCCTGGAACTCAGGCAAGAAATAAGGAAAGTGAATCTGAAGGTGGCTTACCAGCGTCCTTGTTCGTCAAGGCTTTCCCATAGCAAGCACCACTTCGTGCAGGATATCTTTAATCTGATAGGGGCGGAGGCCGTCGCGCGTAAGTACGTGGATGAGAACGCCCTTTGCTGTGCAGGAACCATTGAGGGGCAGAGGCGGGAGGGAAGTCGTAAGAGGGCCCTGGAGGTGCAGGAACGCAACATATCGGATATGGCAGAGGCTGGAGCGGAAGTGTGCGTGTTTAATTGTCCCGCCTGTTACCAGACAATGAGCCATTTGGTGGCTGAAAGGGGTATTAAGCCGGTGTTTATGAGTGATCTGTGTCGTCTTGCCATAGGTGAGCGGCCAGAGGGCTGGAGATAAATCCATGGACCTTGTATACCAGGCTCTTGTAGATATAGTGGGTGAAGATCACGTATCCAATCAGCAGGAAGAGCTTTATATCTACTCCTGGGACCTGGGAACAACCGAACCCCATCGGCCGGACTACGTGGTTTCGCCACGCACCACCCAAGACATTCAAAGGATCATGGAGCTGGCAAACAGGCACAAGATCCCCGTGGTCCCGTTGGGCGGAGGACTGTCCCTGGCCGGCTTGGCGGTTCCCTTCCGTGGAGGGATTGTGGTTGACCTGAAGAGGATGGACAGCATTATGGAGGTCAATGAAGAGGCTCGCTATGCCGTGCTGGAGTGCGGGGTCTCCCAGGGGCAATTGACATCCTATCTGGAGCGGCACCATCCCGGTCTGACTCATTCCGAGCCGGGCGCCCCGCCTGCGGCGACCATTGCCGGGAACGCCGCTGTCCACGGTCAGGGTGACCTTGCCCAGCCTTATGGATTTAGTTCTGATATGGTAAATGGGCTGGAGATTGTCCTTCCAACCGGCGAGGTCTGCAGGTTCGGTGCCTGTTCCATAGGCGCCGACTGGTTCTCGCTGCACCCGTTGCCTGATGTGGGCCTTTTTCTGGGGTGGACGGGCACGACCGGGATCATAACCAAGATATCCTTGCGCCTTTTCCCCTGCAAAAAGATCAGGGGTACGGCCCTGTTTGTGGTTGATAACGAGGATCAGGTGCCGGAGGTCTTCTATAAGATCACCCATACCCAGATGGCGGAGGATATCATTGCCTTCAGCCAGACGATTCCGCCTTACGCCAGCGGTCTGCAGCACTTTACTATCAATCTGGCCGCTGATTCCAGGAAAGAGCTGGAATTCAAGCAGGAAATGATCTTTGATGACGCCTTAGGAGAATACATTCGGCGTGGGGACGGCGGTTATCTGGGCTTCAGCCCCGGTCTCGAAAGACCTCAAATCTCCAAGACATCGGACTGGCGCAAGGGCGGTGGTTTTGAATACGTGGGGAGCATCATGCCTGTTTCCCGATACCCGCAATGTTATCGGTCCGGCAAGGAGATATCGGAAAGACACGGTATCCCATACACGGTGCTAGGTCGCTGCGTCGGTGCCGCACACGCCATGATGTTTTCCTGGACGTACGCCTTTAACCGGGCCGACCCGGAGACCATTCGGCACGCCAGGGAGGCTATGCATGAAACGGACGAACTTGCCCTGGAATTGGGCGGCACTATCTGGAAACCGGGCGTCTACGGACAGAGGCTGGTCATGGACCGCCTGGATCCCGGCACCCTGAACCTGATGAAAAAGGTGAAACAGATGCTTGACCCCAACCATATCATGAACCCGGGCAACTGGGAGGCAGGCTGATGAATCTGGCGGAATTCAGGTACGGGGATATCATACACCGCTGTTTTAGGTGCGGATACTGTAAATTTCCGGTCGACTGGATAGATGTGAACAACTGCCCGGCCTATGCGCGGTACCGGATGGAGAGTTATTCATGCGGGGGAAGGCTATGGCTGACCCGGGCGTGGCTGACGGATGAGATCCAGTGGACAGAGCATCTAGCCCACATCCTTTTTTCCTGCACCTTCTGTAAGAATTGTGAACTAAAATGTCCGTTATACATTAGCGTGGATATCCTCAACATGGTCAGGGCTGCCAAGGCGGAAATGGTGGAGCAGGGCAAGATCCCTGCGGAGGCCAGGGACTTTCTGGAAAATATCCAGGTGCATGGCAACCCTTATGGCGCGCCCAAATCCAGGCGGGGCGATTGGATGGGAAAGACCGCCATGGATCTCTACCAGGGCCATGAGTATCTCTATTATGTGGGGTGTGTGGGGTCTTATGATACAAGGGCCCAGGAGGCGGCCAGAAAGCTGGGTAAACTGTTTCAAGAAAGCGGCGTGTCATTCGGTGTCCTGGGGAAGGAGGAATGCTGTGACGGCAATGAGGTAAGGAACCTGGGGGAAGAGGCACTGTTTGAGATGATGGCGGAGAATAATATCGCCCAGTTTAAAGGGCTTGGTGTGGAGAAGGTTGTAACCCTTTCCCCGCATTCCTATAATGTTATAAAGAACGATTATCCTCACTACGGGGGTGATTTTGAGATTATCCATTATACCCAGTTGCTGCAAGAACTCATAGAAGGCGGAAGATTAGGTTTGTCCGCGGAAGTGCCCGCCAGGATCACCTTTCATGACCCCTGTTTCCTTGGTAGATGGAACGGCGTGTACGAGGAGCCGCGAAGTATCTTAAAGGCTGTCCCGGGGGTTACCCTGGTAGAGATGGAGCATAGCAGGGAAGGGGCACTTTGCTGTGGCGGAGGAGGGGGCAATTTCTCTATGGACTTACTCGGGGGCAGTCCGGACAGCCCTGCCAGGCGCCGGGTTCGCGAGGCCTTGGACACCGGGGCAAACATACTGGCGGTGGCCTGCCCCAAATGCCTGACCGTTCTGGAAGACGCGGTCAAGGTGGAGGGATTGGATGATAGACTAATGGTAAAGGACATCGCGGAGATAGCCTATGAGGCAGCCGGTATGACTTAAAGGCGTATACGCGGAATGATTGACCGCGGATGCTTCCCAAACAGGGGTAAAACACACTGGAGCCGTCAGTAAAGGCCTGTTTCCCTGTGTCTATTCCAGCACATATATATTCTTTCTTTTACTGATCTCGGTTAGGACATTTGGCCATACCGAGACACTTACCTCACCGATGTGAGCGGCCCTGAGCAGATACATAAAGGTGCGTGATTGCCCGATGCCACCCCCGATACTCAAGGGGATTTTATCTTTAAGGATTGCCTGGTGGTAGGGTAGCTGGAGAAAGTGCTCTTGCCCGGCCTCTTTGAGCTGCAGCGGCAAGGTCTCTTTATTCACCCTGATGCCCATGGATGTGAGTTCATGGCGGCGCCTGGTTACCGGATTCCAGACCAGGATGTCTCCGTTGATGCCGTGGAACTGCCTGCCGTGCCTCTTGATGGTGGGCGTGATCCAGTCATCATAATCGGCCGCGCGCATCTCGTGCGGATACCCGTCTTCCAGCACGTACCCGATACCGATGATAAAGATAGCGGGCGATACCTCCTGGAGCATCTTTTCCTCGCGTTCCTTGCGAGGCAGGTGCGGGTAGCGTTCCAGGATTTCTTCAGCGTGGAAAAAATCAAGCTTTTTAGGGATCTCCGGATATTTATCAATATCAAGGGCCGGGAAATCCTTCTTTACCATCTGACCTGCTTCATGGATGACGCCCCAGATCTTTTCCACGATGTCTCGCAGAAAGTCCAGATTTCGCATATCCTCGGTGATAACCCGCTCCCAGTCCCATTGATCAACATAGATGCTGTGGTCATGATCCAGGAAGTAATCCTTTCGGACCGCCCTCATGTCAGTGCAGATGCCTTCCCCTACCTGACACCCGAACTGCTTCAGGGCCATCCTTTTCCATTTTGTGGCGGCCTGTACTACCTGCGCCTCGATTCGTTTCTCCAGACCCAGGCCACAGGAGAAATCAATGGGCGTGCGTGAGCCGTCCCGGTCAAGGTAGTCGTTGATGCCGCTTTCTTTGGAAACTATGAGGGGTACCTGGACCATAAAGAGGTTGAGTTCCCTGCACAGGTTCTCTTCGATAAAATTCTTGATCTTATAGACTGCCTTCATCCTTTCCTTGGGTCCCAACAGCGCCTTATAATCGTCAGGCAGGCATTTTTCCACCTCTTCGTATGTGCCTATACCGGGACCAGCCAGGTGCGCTTTCTTGTCAATCATGTCGTCTCCTGTTGTTTATTCATTATTCAGGGAAAATCTATCCCAAGGGTAAACCAACGGGAATTGATTAAGGGTTCCGGTCTTGTTACCAGAAAAGGAAAGTCAACGCAAGAGATATATCTTTTTGGACTAAGGGAGATCCATTGCCGGTCACAGGCATCCTTTTCAAGACGACATCTATCACGTTCAGTGGACGTGGCCTCATTTTCAAGGGTTTTGCACACCCTTTCCTTATAGCAACG
>CAYUYB010000249.1:0-4468 GCA_964449025.1 uncultured Desulfobacteraceae bacterium | reverse complement strand
AAAATAGGACGATTAATCAGATAATCCTGTTAGAGTAAAGGGTTGGAAACGAGAGTAGAAGACCGTCTCTATCTCGTTATTATGTTAAAAGTTCTTTGAGAATATGATCTATGGGAGCGAGACGAAAAGCCCGTGAACTGACTCTTCAGATCCTTTTTGCCATGGAATTCAGATCGGTTGATCAGGATGAAATGGTTGAACTGGTGTGCAAAAATTTTGATTCGTCCAGATCCGCCATGGCCTTCTGTAGGGAACTGGTACGCGGCGTTCGCGAAAATATAAAGCACCTGGATAAGGTGATAAGACGTTCTTCAAAGAACTGGCGTGTTGAAAGGATGTCGATAGTCGACAGGAGCATTTTGAGACTTGCCGCCTATGAGATGCTTTATAGAGACGAGATACCTTACAAGGTTTCCATCGACGAAGCGGTTGAACTGGGCAAAAGGTATGGATCTGAAGAATCGGGTTCGTTTATAAACGGGATTCTGGACGACATATTTAACAGAATTAGCAAGGATATCCCCGCTAAAAGCGGCAAGTTCTGATCTCTCTGTTTCGTGGTTAGCATATCGGCTTAATTCGCCCCGAAATGGATACTATCACTTTTATTCCACTATTAACAAAAACCCATGAGATTAGATATAAGATTTTCCGACCGTCCCCTTGAAGATATCTGGTGCCAAGCCGTCACCGTCCTTGTATTTCAAAGATCCAGCATTAAGACGGGCGCCCTTGCGAGTCTTAATAGAAAGATGATCGGAGGTATTTCAAAATTATTGGAAGATGGGCGATTGACCGGGGATAGGGGTGAGAATTTTCTTATCGCCACCCAGAATATGATCAAGGCTGATAAGATTTTGTTTCACGGATTGGGGCCCCAATCGGAATTCTCAATCTCCGTTTTAAAGGAAGAGGCCGGAAAATTAGGAAACACACTTGATAAGCTCGGAGTAAATGAATTCGGTGCGCACGTCCCGGTAACCGAGGGACTGGAGGCGGAGTATGCCTCTCATATTGAGGCATCAACAAAAGGTTTGTTAAAGGCGTATTATAGAAACCATAAAGACGAACAGGACTTTTATTTGAAAATTGTTTTTTCAATGGAAACCAGGTTTATGGATGTGCTCGATTCCATAGTTAAAAGATTAAGAAAATACCTTAGAACGATACCTGGTTCTTCCATTATTATTGACAGTAAAAAGAGGTCCCGGTTAGAGGAAACGGAAAGAATGGAGCAATCCGGTTGATGAGTACCTAGATAATTTTTCTAAGAGGTGACTGGTTACAGTGAAGTACACACCACAGGAACTGGAAAAGAAGTGGCAGGAATACTGGGAAAGGGAAGGCCTCTTTGAGGTTAAGAAGAATACCGCAAAGGAGAAATATTACCTGTTAGAGATGTTCCCATATCCTTCAGGAAGGATCCATATGGGTCATGTAAGGAACTATACTATCGGTGATGTGATAGCCAGGTACAAGAGGATGAGAGGCAAGAACGTTCTCCATCCCATGGGATGGGATGCGTTCGGTCTTCCCGCCGAAAATGCTGCAATAGAAAACCATACCCATCCACATACCTGGACCCTCGAGAACATAGCCACCATGAAATCGCAACTTAAGCGAATGGGTTTCAGCTATGACTGGACCCGCGAGCTGGCCACGTGCGATCCCTCCTACTATAGATGGGAGCAGCTTATCTTCCTCAAGATGTACGAAAAGGGACTTGCCTACAAGAAGAGGACATATGTGAACTGGTGCGATAGATGTCAGACCGTTCTTGCCAAAGAACAGGTCATAAATGGATGTTGCTGGAGGCATCCGGACCAGGAGGTTGTCCTCAAAGAGATGGACAGCTGGTTCTTCAAGATTACGGAATACGCCGAAGACCTACTGGAAGAATGCAAAAATCTTTCGGGATGGCCGGAGAGGGTAATAACCATGCAGAAGAACTGGATAGGGAAGAGCCATGGGGCCATAATAAAGTTCTCCCTGGTGGGCTCGGATGAGGTGATCGATGTGTATACGACACGCCAGGACACGCTATACGGTGCCACTTTCATGTGTTTCGCACCCGAACATCCCATGCTAAAAGATATGGTCAGGGGGCTTTCGCAGGAAAAGGAGGTGCTGGATTTTATAGACCGCACACTCAGGGTGGACAGTTACATAAGAACAGCGGAATTTACGGAAAAAGAAGGTGTATTTACCGGCAGATATTGCGTTAATCCAATGACCCGGGAAAGGATACCAGTATATGTAGCCAATTTCGTCCTGTTTGACTACGGAACGGGCGCCATTATGGCCGTGCCCACCCATGATCAGAGGGATTTTGAATTCGCAAAAAAATATGGCATACCCATGAAAGTGGTTATAAATCCTCCCGAAAAGGCCCTGAAGGTTGAGGAAATGACAGAGGCCTATGAAGGGGAAGGCATCCTGGTAAACTCGGGGCCATTCAACGGGAGGGGCAACCTGGAGGCCCAGGAAGGTATAGCGGAATACTTGGAGGCCGAGGGATTAGGTTACAGGACAGTCAATTTCAGGATCAGGGATTGGAATATCTCGAGACAGAGATTCTGGGGCGCTCCCATACCCATAATATATTGCGATAGATGCGGGACGGTCCCAGTACCTGAGGACAGTCTGCCTGTGGTACTCCCCCTAGACGCTGAGCTGAGGCAGGAGGGAAGTTCGCCGCTGCCCTTTATGCCGTCCTTTTTTAAGACAAAATGTCCGAGGTGTGGAGGAGAAGCGAGACGTGAGACGGACACGATGGATACTTTTGTGGAATCGTCGTGGTATTTTCTCAGGTACACCTCCCCCGATTACGATGCCGGTCCGCTGGACAGAGAGCAGGCGGGGTACTGGATGCCGGTGGATCAATACATAGGTGGGATCGAACATGCGATACTTCATCTATTATATTCTCGTTTCTATACCAGGGTTCTGAGGGATCTGGGATATTTTGATCTTAAAGAACCCTTTAAGAACTTGCTCACTCAGGGAATGGTCTGCAAGGAGACCCATGAATGTCCCAAGCACGGGTACCTTTTCCCGGAGGAGGTACTGGAAGGGAAATGTTTGCGATGCGGGTCTCCTGTGAAGACCGGGAATATACTGAAGATGTCTAAATCCAAGAAAAACGTCGTCGACCCCTCGGAGCTCGTGGAACGGTATGGCGCTGATACTGTGCGCATGTTTTGTTTGTTTGCATCTCCGCCCGAAAGAGATCTGGAGTGGAGTGACCAGGGCGTTGAGGGAGCCCACAGGTTTTTGAAAAGGGTGTGGAGGCTGGTATCTGATAATGTTGATGAGATATCAAGAGTACCCATGTATCACGGCAGTCCTAAGCTTGCCGGCGCCTTGAAGGAGCTGCATCGCAAGACCCATGAGACTATTAAAAAGGTGACGGACGATATCGAAGACCGCTTCCATTTCAATACTGCAATAAGTGCCGTGATGGAACTGGTTAATGATGTGTACGGATGTCTGAACAGCGACCAGGAGAAGGACGATCAGGCATGGTCGGTAATCAGGGAGGCAGTGGAGTCAACGGTGGCCCTCCTATCCCCGGTCGTCCCTCATATAACTGAAGAGATGTGGCGAATGCTTGGGCACCATAATTTCCTCCAGGAAGCGGAATGGCCCGTGCTTCGGGAGGATGCCCTGGAGGTGGAAAAGAGGATTGTGGTCATCCAGGTGAACGGCAAGTTGAGAAGCAGGATTGAGGTGCCTGCCTCTTTCAACCGAGAACAGATTGAAGCGGCCGCACTTGAGGATGAGAGGATTAAGGATTTTGTCGGCAATGGGAAGATCAGGAAGGTCATAGTGGTTCAGCAGAAGCTTGTGAACGTTGTAGTATAATTAGAGACCGGCAGAATGGTCGGGCAGGATGCCTAAATAGAATCTGGACTGGAGATCCCATGTGTTTGTTTAAGAGGGCGACTGTATTTTTAGTTCTGATAATAGCTGCTTTTTCAGTATGCAGCTGCTGCGGCTATCGATTCAGAACAGATGGCGTCCCGGTAGGGATGGAGATTAACAGTATCGCCATTCCCCTGATATCGAGTGATTCGTCGTATAAGGGATTTGAAGCGGATTTTACCAGGGCGATCCGGGAGGAGTTCATAAGTCATACAAAGGTGCCCGTCGTTGAAACTGAAAAGGCCGATGTGGTCTTGATAGGGCGGGTGTCCAGTATTGAGTCCGGACCGTTGACGTATGATACGCGTCAATATGATATGAACGGAAGATCGAGCACCAGTGAGAGGACCAGCAGCAGAAGGCTTAAGATTCGTATGGATGTAAGCCTACGAGACGGGGAAACCGGTAAGATATTATGGAGTGACAGCTCTATGCAGGAAGAGGCGCGGTTTGATGTGGATTCGAATGACCCCCTTGCTACCAGATACAATCAACGTCAGGCGATGATCAAGATCTCCAGACTCCTGGCAAAGAGGATTTATCT
>CAYUYB010000248.1:0-4477 GCA_964449025.1 uncultured Desulfobacteraceae bacterium | reverse complement strand
CCCCGTGGTCCCTCCCGTATACAGTATGGCGGCTGTATCATGCCTGTCCCTGTCAACAGCCTCAAAAGACGGATTGCCTTTTTCCGCAAGCCTTGTGATGCTGTTTTCACCTTCTTCGGTTATAATAACATCAGGCCGGTAATTTAACCCGCTATAGTCCAGGTCAAGAAGCCTGTCGCCTGTGGTAAAAATAACCCTGGGCCTGCAGTCAAGAAGTATCTTTCTGAATTCATCTTTAGTCAGAAGGTGAGAGAAGGTAACCGCAACCGCACCGCATTTCAGAACGCCAAAGTAAAATGCAAGCCAGGCGTAGCTATTTGGCGCGCATAGGCCTATGTAGTCTCCCGGTCTGACCCCATAATTTGCGAGGGTTGAGGCAATCCTGCATGCATAACTATTAAATTCACTGTATGTATGAATCCCTTTATCATAAATGACCGCGGTATGATCGGGGAAAAAACGTGTGGAATTCTCAAGAATTCTGGCTAGATTCATCTATAGGCTCCTTATCAATATTCACTGGGCATCAACACTGCACTGGTAAGACCTTTGAATAATTCCTTTTCCGTCATTCCGGACCCCGTATCTAGTACGGGGCAGGCCCGATCCGGAATCCAGAAAATCCTTGAAAACACTGGATCCCGGCCTTCGCCGGGATGACGATATTACTACTTTTGCATCGTTCTGCAAAGGTCTTATGATTGTTCGTACACTTTTGAACGTTACTAAAAATTTGCATTTTTGCATTCGTTCAATAAGCGGGTATGCGGACGGTTATTAACTGCTCCAGGGCCTTTCCGCGGCGGCGCGCTCTCCCGCGATGCGGCCAAAGACAATACATTCCAGGATGTTGCCGCCACCCTGGTAGTGGTAACTGTATATGGACCCAAGTTCGCCTGCCGAGTAAAGCCGCGGGATCGGCTTGCGGTCGGTATCCAGCACCTGGGCCATGCTGTTACGCCGTGGCCCACCCTGTGTATTGGTGAAAGCCGGGACGAACTCCGCAGCATAATAGGGCGGAGTCTGGATCGGCGCCATCCTTTTCGCATCCCGGCCGAACTCCGAATCATTTCCTTCCAAGCACGATTTATTCCAGGTACTCACCGTTTTTTCTAACATGTCCGGATCCTTGCCCATTTTCGCGGCCAGGTCCTTCAAAGTGTCGGCCTTTTGAATCCAACCTTTTTCAATTTCGGTACTGCTGTCGGGACTCCACTTATATTTTTCTATGTTATTCCACCAGCAAAAGAAATATTCGGGCGGGTAAAGTGGCCCGCTCTTTCTCATGGTTTCATCAAAGACACAGTGCACTGGCAGGGGTGTGGGTACATGGATATAGATGCCGTGAAAAGGTATTTTACCATGCTTTGTGAAATAGGTTTCATTGGTAAATCTGGTGGCGTCCTTCGCGATCCAGATCCAGCCGTTTCCCGGAGGAGAAAAATTATAACCGAAAGCCCAATCCTTACCCGGAATCCTGAAATTGAAATCCGGGCCCGCCTGGTTGTCCATGTGCCAGAGATCCGCGCCGATGGCCATAGCCATCCGGATGCCGTCCCCGGTGTTGTAGGGACTGCCTTTAGGAAACCCGCAAGGCATTCTCAGGTAATCGCGGATCATCTCCTGGTTGTTTTCAAAACCTCCCGTACAGAGAGCTACCGCCTTCTTTGCCTTAACGTGTAGTTTCCCGCCTTTATTTTCCGCGACGACGCCCCGTATCTCTCCGGTTTTGACGTCTCGAATCAGTTCCACAGCAGGCGTCTCATATTGGACTCTGACTTTCCTTCTTTTTAGAGCATTCTCCATTAGCAGGAGCCATAGGCGTTGATACCCATTCCCCTTGGTGGACCAACAAACGTTTTCAGCACCGCCCGGAAATTCGGGATACTCGCCTTTTGTCGGAATCGTCCTCATATCGGCTCCCATTTCCGTAAGCCATTCCGTCACATGAATAGAGTGTTTGTGGAAGACTTCTGTGATGTCGTCCGGAATGGGGTAGCCGTCACTCAATGCTCTATGATACTCGACGGCGTTGTTCGAATCGGAGGGGCACCAGTAGCCTTGACCGCTGACCCGTGTATTGCCGCCGGCATGAGCTTCCGGCGCCTTTTCAAGTATTAAAACGTCTGCTCCCTGATCGTAAGCCGTTATCGCGGTCATAAGACCAGCCGCCCCGATGCCGAGCACTACCACTCCGGCTTCATAATCCCACTTTTTCACCTGATCGGATTCAGTTGCTTTGGCTTCAACTACGCCAAGCCCGGCCAGCGTGGCTGAGCCAATTCCTGTTGCGGCAACTTTTAGAAAGGATCTTCTCGATATTTTCATAATTCTCTCCTTTTTTCTGATTAGTTGCTAATAATTGAGGTAAATGCGGTGAAGTCCCTATTTGACCCATGTTTGATGTTTTATTAATATATTTGACTATGGCAAGACAGCCAAGAATAAAATACCCAAGCTTTTATTATTATATCATAAACCGATCCAGGAGCAAAGAGGTCATTTTTAGCGAGAAAGATGATCATTTAGAATAAAAGATAAAATAACAAAACACAGAAAAGTGAGCAAAATGTTGGTGCGCTTAAAGGATGATCTAAACATGGATCGACTAAACACTTGACCCATTTTTGTCACAACTTAACGTCTGTGTTGTGCAGTTGTCCAAGCATGTGTTCTTTTAGCAAATGTCGATACCTCTTCATCGCTTCGAAACTCGTCCTTCACGCAATAATCATAATGAGCCATCTCTGCCATATCTCTCAATAACTTCGACTCCGGTTCTGCCGCGGGATAGCCTAAAGCAAGCATGTCATATACTTTGAATAAATCTGGTATCCCTATGAGTTTCTTTAATTCTGACTGAACGTATGGGGAACTGACAATGGAGACCCACTGACAACTAAGACCTAGGCTAGTAGCGGCCAAATTCATATAAAGGAAAGAGTTGGCAAGGGTTGAGATAAAAATAGGTTCATTCATGCTTTCGTTGTCACGTATAATCTCAGGAAGGCCACACTTAGTTCTCGGGTCGCCCAATTCAATGATGTAGACAGGAGCAATCCTGAAATCATTTTCGGCTGTCAAATCACTTTGAGGCAATAAATCTACTATCTTTTTCTTTAACCCCTTGTCTTTAATAACTATAAATTCCCATGGCTGCGTGTTGAACCCGGAAGGAGCGTGGCGAGCTACCTCAATGATCTTGTCGATATAATGACCTGGAATAGCTTCGTCCCTGAATCTTCGAATGCTTCTTCTTTTTTTAACCAGTTCCAAAAGGTTTTCGTATTCCACTAAGACCCCCTTTCAGTCGGTGGCAGATCTATAAACTTGACACCCAATGTTCCATTTAATTTTATTACTTCTCCATTGCTACTTCGTCTTTGTCAACCTGTTTTTTATAGAAAAAGGGAAGATCCCCCTTAGCACGACAATATGCTGACATTTCGCCTTTCGATACTGATTGACCTACTTATATTTTCGTTATAAAATATTAAGTAAATTTTATCTCTCCTTAACCCTCTCTCAATAGGAGGGCTTCAAATGGTAAAACATAAAACACTTTTAGATATATAATAATCGGGAGGTGTAAATGAGAAGAATTATTATTCTCACATTCATAATAGTATTTTTGGCGTCAGCATGTTCCACAACACCGCGTACCTTGCCTGAAAAATACAACCTTGATAATGATCTTGAAGCGGTCGATCAAATATCCACATTTAAAATATCAAGTTGGGAAAGGGTTGATAACCAATCTATTATCCTCAAAGCCAACTGGAATGACTATTATCTAATCGTGTCGCATCGCCCGTTCGAGACAATGATTTCAAATCTGCCAGTAGGTATTGACAACACAGGTTCTACTATTAGATCCGGCCATGACAGGATTGTTGTGGAAGATCATATGGGTACACAGTATTATGTCATAGATAAAATATACAAACTCAAGGGGGATGAGCAGGCACAGGAAATCAAAGAAAGGCTTAGTAAAGATTAAGAGACTTACATTAGATCTGGAAGATTTTTATTAGGTAAAAATCATCTCTGACCGATAAAGGAAACTTCATTAGGAGGCTTTCAGAGTCCAACTCGGAATATTTATTTAAGAAATAGAAAAAGGACCTAGCCGATTTGGCTAAGCCCCTAATATTACTGGCGGGGACGATCCCGTAGAAGTCGACGGGACGACCTTCCCGGTGTTCTCACCGGGACGTTTTAACCAACGCCTTCATAAATTCTCTGTCCTTACGGCGTTTAATTTGATTCTCCCGTTTTACCGCGCTCGACCTATCAGGATATTCTTCAGAATACACTAGCTTCCAGGGCCGTTTTGCCTTTGTGTACAAAGACCGACCCTGATTATGTCTCCTGATTCGCTCATCAAGATTCTGACTGGAGCCAATGTAAAAACTCCCGTCCAGTTGGGATTGGACTATATAGACGTAGTACGCCATAGATAAAGAAGCCTGTCACG